>JBBSSE010000492.1:0-2674 GCA_038242375.1 Chitinophagales bacterium | reverse complement strand
TTGCCTCAAATTCGTGTTTGCCATTTTGCCTCAAATTCGTGTTATCACATTCCCGCCATCGTATAATTACGACCCACACCGTAAATTCATTAGAATAATAATAGAGCAATATCGCTCTTGTGTACGCTTCTGCACCGGTATATCTTTGCACCAGAAGTTGATTGATGTTCAACAAACATTGATCGCATATCCAGATATCCATTGAAAAAAAACCAATTCCATTAATCCCGGAAAAAACCAAAAAAATCCGATATCAGTCAACTTCTATTTTTATTGAATTCGATGCCTTAGAAAAATATTTATCCTAATGAAAACACTGGCTCTCAAAAAAGCCAAATCCTTTTATCCCAGGGAAAAACCAAACCCACACAAGTCAAATTTTTAAACGCTTCCGTCTGATCGACGGAAGTTTTTTTTGTAGAGACAGGTCTGATTAGGCAGTAGTTGTCAGGTGTCAGGTACCAGACAAAGACAGGTCGCAACCTGTCCATACAAGAATAAAACTCCCGGCAAAATCCATTTTAGGATTAAAAATTTCAGGCTTATTTTAGGCTCTAATAAAATAAAAGTTAAGTTACGATCAGGAGACCTGCTCCAGGGAATATTCCAAAATTCGTAGAATTCGTGCTAAAAATTCGTGTTTGTTTTCTAACTAAAACAGACAGATTGCAATCTGTCTCTACCGGGTGAATGTAAATTTCCCTCCACCTTGTTTTAGGATCATTTGTTTCTGTTCCGCATTAAATTCCAGAACGATTCCCGCCGCATTAAATTCAAACGTGTTTTTGCTTATTGCTTCCAGAGGAAAAGCTGACTGACCGGTAGCCTGTGCTATTAAAGTAGAACCGTCTTTTGTAATGGTAATTTTTAAAGGAATATCCTTACTGGAATATTCTCCCAGGTACGGATCAAGATCTTCGCTTTTAAGAGTGATCATTTTAAATGATGGAATGGTATAGGGCTTATTAAATGTGGCACTTAAACCAGCAATAACGAGATCGTTTAGAGGAATAGTGGAACCATTGGTTAATATAACGATCCCTACCTTTTCTTTTGGGAAATAATAAAGCACTGATTGAAATCCATCAATACCACCTGTATGTCCATAGCCTGTTTTGTCATAAAAAGGAACAGAAAAAATCCCTCTTCCAAGATCATCTTTTACCGTTTTCATTTTCTCCAAGCTTCCTGAAGAAATGATCTTCAGGGCAAATAAACTTTCTATAAAATGCAGCAGATCAGCTGTGTTGGAAACAATTGCACCCGCACCTAAAGGAATGGACATATCTGTTTCTGTTTCTTTTACCCACGTTTGGGAAAACTTATAAGAATAGCATTCATTATTCGCGATATTTATTTTGTTGCCGACATAAGTATTTTTTAAACCTAATGGTTTGGTGATTTTATCTTTCAGCAGGTCGCTGTAATTCTTTTTGTATATTTTTTCAAGAATGAAGGTTAAAAGAACATAGTTGGAATTGCTGTACTCACTTTTGCTCCCCGGTTCAAAATCACTCTTGACTTTTTGAATGATTTCTAATAATTCTGTTTCGGTTTTGGACTGAGTATTGTAACTTAAATAGGCGGAATCATTGGTAAAATTATGAATGCCACTCCGATGATTCAATAAATTATCAACAGTGATTTTTTGTGCATTTTCAATTCCGGGAAAATAATGATCGATCGTTTGATCAAGGGTTAATTTCTTTTCCTCGATCGCTTTAAATATCATAACTGCAGTAAACATTTTGGAGATGGAGCCAATGCGGAATTTAGTATCTGTTTTTAATTCCTTCCCTGATTCCATATCTGCTTTTCCAATGGCTTTGCTATAGACCACTTTTCCATCTGCTGCAATAGCCATGCTTCCCATAAATTTATTATTTGCCTGCAAGGCGTCAAACAAACTATCCAGTTTGGTTGTATTTACACTTTGGCAATAAACAGCGCTTAATAATAAACTGAAGGAAAGAGTAGCAAAAAGTTTTTTCATCTTATTTTAAATTTGAAATATTGAAGTACAAGGCTGGAATTTAAATGTAATTTAATAAAGTGATTCCATTTAGAAATTTATTAAATAATGCTGGTTCCATTTTACTAAAACTCACAATAATACATTTAGTAAAAATAAAATCCCGAAGGATAACGGTAGCATAACATTGCCGTAACGTTCGGGTAACATGAGAACATTCTCTTTGCAGCATCAAAAAAATAAGATGAACTATGCGAATTTATGTACCAATTATTACAATGCTTTTTCTTTCCCCGAATATTTTTGCGCAGCAAGGAAAGGTTGAAGGAAAAGTAGTTGATCTAAAAACAAACACACCTGTTCCTGGTGCAACAATCACTGTAACAGGAAGCTCAAATGGAGCTATTACAGATTTGGAAGGAAAATACACGCTTGCGATTAAAGCGAATGAAGAAACAATTTTAAAGATCTCATCGCAGGGTTATTCTCCCAAAGAAATATCCGACATACTAGTGAAGCCGGGAGAAATTATCCACATGAATGTACTTCTTGAAACGACTTCTAAAATGGAAGACGAAATCGTGATCATGCGCACGACCCGCCGGCAGGAAACGACAGCCGCATTGATCGCATTTCAGAAAAACACAAATACTGTTTCGCAGGTTATTTCTGCGGAAAGCATCAAACGATCACCGGATAAGA
>JBBSSE010000491.1:0-2676 GCA_038242375.1 Chitinophagales bacterium | reverse complement strand
CTCTTCTGAAAGCTGTTTCCCTGGAAGAAAAAGAACAGAATAACCGCTATGGATCAAATGGACTTCATTCCTTAAAAGCGCTGAAAGCAGATGGACTTGCTCTCCATCCTATTAGTGTTACGCGTAAAAATTTTGGCTATGCGGATTATCCCGAAATTACTTTCCGTTTACGTTTCCAGGTAGAAACTATGTATTTCAGAGATGGTGCGGCCATAGAATGTTTTTACGAGAGTGAAGAACCGGTGAAGGGAGTTCTTTTAAACCTCGAAGGAAAAACAGGAGAGTTCCGTCTTTTTGCACCGGACTTTCCGGATTGGATAGAAGAGGAAGGAGTCGGAATTAAATTAGCGCCCGATCATCGAACGACGGGTATCATGAAAACCGTTTTGCGGGAATTGGAAAGCAAACCTTTTGAAAAATCACTTTTTGAATATTTTCATGATGGGAAAATTCCTCCAAACCAGGATCAACCGGCTGCAAAAGCATGTCTTGATTTTAAAAATCATGGATTAAATGAAAGCCAGCAAAATGCAGTCAGAGCCATCACACAAAATTCCCTGGTAACCATTGTGCACGGCCCGCCGGGCACCGGTAAAACAACAACCCTCATTGAAGCGGTTCAGAAATTAATAAAAGCAGGTGAGAAAGTATTGGTGTCAGCTCCTTCCAATGCAGCGGTGGATCATTTTGCGAAGGGATTAATCAAACAGGGAGTGAAAATATTACGGATTGGAAATACCAGTAAAGTGGATGAACTTGTTTTTAATCACACACCTGAAGGGAAACTTGCCGGAACACAACAAAAGGAAATTAAACAATTAAGAATCCGTGCGGAAGAATTCCGCCGGATGGCTTTAAAATACAAACGCAGTTTTGGGAAATCTGAAAGGGAACAACGTAATCTCCTTTTTAAAGAAGTGAAAAATATACGTACCGAAATAAAAAAACTTCGTGCTTATAATGAGGATAAGTTATTCGAAACAGCAGAGGTCATTTTAGGAACTCCCGTTGGATTATATGATGCCCATATTCAGAAACTCAATTTTCAGACATTAATTATAGACGAAGCCGGTCAGTGCATTGAACCACTTGCCTGGTGCGTCTTTCCTTTGGCAAAGAAGATTGTTTTAGCAGGTGATCACTGGCAACTTCCGCCTACAGTTTTAAGTAATGAGGCTGCGGCGCTGGGATTAAATAATTCCATTTTGGAAGTTGCCGTCTCCCATGTGGAGAATGTGCATTTATTGGATACACAATACCGGATGCGGGAATCCATTGCGGGTTTTTCAGGTGAATATTTTTATAAGGGACTTCTACGAACAGCCAAACATTTGAATAATTTGGGTGTTCATTTGACGTTTATTGACACCGCGGGTTCAGGTTTCAACGAAGAGCAGGGGAATGAAGGAGTGAGTTTGCAAAACGAAGGGGAACTGCGGATCGCACAAAAATTAATAGAAACAGAAAATTTAGATTCGCTTAAATCTGCCTTTATTTCACCCTATTCCGGTCAGGCGGCTAAGGCAAAGGAACTATTCCCCAAAGAAATGCGCATCAGCACCATTGATAGTTTTCAGGGACAGGAAGAAGAAACCATTATTTTATCTCTTGTAAGAAGTAATGATACTGGGGAAATAGGATTTTTAAAAGATTACCGGCGCATGAATGTGGCTATTACCCGTTCCAAAGAACAATTATTTGTGATCGGCGATAGTTCTACTATCGGGGCGGATCCTTTTTACAATGCGTTTCTATCTTATATTGAAAAGCATGGAAATTACCGATCTGTTTGGGAGTTTGAGATGTAGGGACAAGTCGCGACTTGTCCTATGATTGTATAATTTTAATCGACGTGGAATTAATTCTGATTGGTGTATCTTTTTTATTGTTATTTTAGTAACGGCCAGTCACAGGGCTGGAGACCTGCGCCAGGAAGCGATCAATTTTAATCGGGATGGAATTAATTCTGATTGGGGTATCTTTTTTTATTGTTATTTTAGTAACGGCCAGTCACAGGTCGGGAGACCTGCGCCAAAAAGCGTAGCTATTGTTGATTATAAATTCCAGGGGTCTATTATTTTCAGCCCATCTATATTTTAAAGTCACCAACATTACGGCTTACGAGTATTAAGTCATAAACAAGTGCTGTGGCAGCAATGATTGCATCGGGAAGTTTAATATGGTGTGCCTTTCGTATTTCAGCCGTTTTTAGTTTTATAGTTTGTTCCAATTCTATTACCACGCCATCATTGATGAAATTATATAGTATTTCCAAATCCTTTTCTGAAGCGGTCTTCCAACAAAGCAATTCTATTTCTGTAATTGCAGAAATAGCCGGCTGCTCATCTTTCAATAAATCATCAATGAATCTTTCAGCATCCGGAGGGAATTGTTGTTGCAGATAGCAAATTGCTGTATTAGTATCCTACAAATGTTTTAATGCTATGAGTCGCGTAGTTCCTTTAACTGGTTATCAATATCAGAAAGAGATTGCTTGGTCATAGAACCTTTGTATTTAGCAGTCCAGTTAATGGAGGCTTCAGGTGGTGTTTTTTCTTTGTGCATACGTATAAGCTGTAACATTTCTAAATCCTGCAAAAGCTTGATGGCTTTGCTATTGATAATATCTATGGTAATTGTTTTCATTAGTTTAATTTTTAAATGATGTTATTTTCT
>JBBSSE010000490.1:0-2692 GCA_038242375.1 Chitinophagales bacterium | reverse complement strand
TTCAATTTTACATGATTGATTAATTCATTGATCTCAATACAGGTAATTGGATCCAGGCCGGAAGTGGGCTCATCGTATAACATTATTCTGGGCCTCAGAATTAATGTACGTGCAATACCAACCCGTTTCCTTTGTCCGCCGGAAAGCTCCGAAGGCATCTGGTCAATCGTTTGAAGCAATCCTACATCATCTAAAACAGATTCTATTTCTCTCGTTAACTCTCCACGCGTTAAGTGTTTTTTGTTTCTCACCAGTGGAAAGGCTAAATTTTCCCGCACAGTCATACTATCATACAGAGCGCTACTCTGGAAGGAAAAGCCAATCTCCAGGCGCAATTTCTGTAAATCCTTGTGTTTTAAACT
Organism: Chitinophagales bacterium; assembly: GCA_038242375.1. Taxonomy (GTDB): domain Bacteria; phylum Bacteroidota; class Bacteroidia; order Chitinophagales; family Chitinophagaceae; genus Ginsengibacter. The sequence continues at coordinate 2,330 of JBBSSE010000490.1, read as the reverse complement.
GTTTACATCTTCTCCCAAAACCTGTACGATTCCCTGATCCTGAACCAGAAGCCCGCTGATAATTTTTATTAAAACTGATTTTCCTGTACCTGACCGTCCAAGAACAACCACATTCTCTTCATTATATACATCCAGATTTATTCCTTGCAAAACATGATTATCACCAAAAGATTTATACAAATCTTTGATGTGGATGAGGCTGTTTTTATCGTTTCTATTTTCCATACTTAGCGGTACCTATTTATAATTTGAACGATAAGAATTTCTTCTATAAAAATTAAAAACATGGAAAGAACCACAGCACTGTTTGCCGCCTTTCCCACACCTTCTGTTCCATTGCTGGCATGAAAACCTTTATAGCATCCAACAATGCCAATCGTAAATCCAAAAATGGCACTTTTAAATATGGAGGAAAATATATCCAGAAAGGAAATTTTATCAAATGCAGCTTGAAGAAAAGCGACAAAACTGGTCATTTCATTTTGATGAACGTTCAGATAAGCTCCCATCATTGCCACAAAACCGGTATAAGCCATTAATAGAGGTATCATAAGTGTGGTAGCAATTACCCGGCTTACGACTAAAAACTTAAAAGGATTGATGGCGGAAACTTCCATCGCGTCTATTTGTTCGGTTACTTTCATGGAGCCTAATTCTGCTCCCATATTTGAACCTACTTTGCCGGCACAGATTAATGCTGTTACCAAAGGAGCAAGTGCCCTTATAATAGCGATTGCCACCAAAGATGGAATCCAGGATGAGGCACCAAATTCTTCAAGAGAGGGCCGGGATTGTTTTGTAAAGACAAGCCCCGTAATAAAACCTGTAAGTGTGATCAGGAAAAGAGATTTATACCCTACCTCATAGCATTGCTTGATTATTTCTTTAAATTCATACGGAGGCTTAAATAATTCTTTAAAAAACCTTAAGAAAAATTGAAAGCCTGAATTGAATTCAATAAATAAACGGTCAATTCTTTTCGTGAGCAGATATTTTTGTTTGGGTTGTACATTCATCTTATTCCAATTTCCCTTTAATTTTCTAGAATCTATTTTTTTCAGATTAAGCAAAGATGGCACCAAGAACTAAAATAAACTAAATAAATTGTGTTTATGACCATTTAAGTCTTTAACTGAAAAGGTGCTTTAACAAACTGCTTCTTTTCAAGGAAATATGTGCGCCAAAGAAAATGATCGAAAAAATAGAAAAACATCGCTGGTTTTCCAGAAGAGTTGATGGATTATTTTATTGTATTGGAGGAAAATCACTTTTTGCCGGTAAATAAATATTCTTTGATGTAGCTTGTGCATAAAAAGGAATTTTATTTATTCAGGTATAAAAAAAACTTTCATGACACTTTTTGGATTTCTTTTACTTTTAGTGATCGCTGCTATTTGCGGTGGTATAGGTCAGTCTATAGCAGGATATAATCTTGGCGGCTGCCTTGTTTCTATTGTCGTTGGATTTATTGGTGCCTATATCGGGCTTTGGATAGCGGGTAGAATGGATCTGCCTGGTTTCTTTGCTGTAAATATTGATGGAAAGCCATTTCCAATCGTGTGGGCAATCATTGGATCTGCCGTTTTTACCTTTATTGTTGCATTATTACGAAGGACCTTTGTGGGAAAGCGCTAAGAATATTTGCAATCAATTCAAAGTAAATATCTTAACTATAAATGATTATGACATACATAATCATTTTGTATTTTTAAGGAAGTTTATTTGATAATTTAAAAGAAAAAGGAGAAATTATTTTTATTCCGCGTGTATTTTTTGGCTTTCAAGCGTTATATTTGACGTTCATCAGGATTTTTTAAGAAAATGTTCAATTTAATATTATTTGGCCCTCCGGGAAGTGGTAAGGGAACCCAATCAGAAAAACTCATTGCGAAATACAATTTAAAGCATGTTTCTACAGGTGATTTATTGCGTAGCGAAATAGCCAAAAAATCTCCTCTTGGAGTAGAAGCAAAAATTTTGATGGATATGGGAAGCCTTGTGCCTGACCATGTTGTCATTGCAATGATTAATGATACGCTTGACGAAAACATTGATGCAGGCGGATTTTTGTTTGATGGATTTCCTCGTACCGCAGTACAGGCAGATGCTCTGGATGAATTGTTACAGAAAAAAAGTAGTTGCATCGCTGTCATGATCGCCCTTGAAGTGAGCGAAGAAGAATTAGTTTCGCGGCTAATGAAACGCGGCGAAACAAGTGGCCGTTCCGATGATAACAACGAACAGGTTATCCGCGCAAGGCTCGTGGAATACAGAAGTAAAACTGCCGCTGTTGCTGATCATTATAAAAAAGTAGATAAGGCAATAGTCGT
>JBBSSE010000489.1:0-2704 GCA_038242375.1 Chitinophagales bacterium | reverse complement strand
TTATTGTGGATGGGATTATATACGATAATTCCATTATAACAAATGGGACCAATCTCATTACAAAAGCTGCCGCACAGGGCAGTACTGTTCTCCAAGACAATCCTTCAAACAGGATTGCGGATCTGGATCCAAACGATATTGATCGGATTGAAATTTTAAAAGGTGCCTCCGCAGCCGCTATTTATGGTTCAAAGGCAGCTGCAGGCGTGGTCATCATCACAACCAAAAGAGGAAAATCCGGCAAAACTGACATTGAATTATCCCAATCAGTTGGTACCCAACTTCAACTGCGCAAATTGGGTACAAGATCATGGGATGATACAAAAGTAAAAAAGTTTTATGGGGATAAGGGTTTGGCGATTTATAATGCCAACAATAAAAAGACATACGATTATGAAGATGAACTTTATGGCAATCACGGTTCAATGGTAGATAGCAGAATAAGCGTAAGCGGTGGCAATGAAAACACCACCTACTTCATTGGAGCTACCCGGAATGATGATAAAGGAATCGTAAAAGGTACCGGCTATTTAAAGAATTCGTACCGCCTGAATTTAACCCAAAAGATCACGAAAACGATTGATGTCTCACTCTCCAGTAATTATGTTGAGTCAAGAGCCGATCGGGGATTATTTGGGAATGATAATACAGGAGCTTCCATGGGCGTATCCTTTGTGTCAACGCCTTCCTGGGTAGATCTACATCCGGATGCAGAGGGAAATTATCCAAATGACCCTGTAGCCGCTTCGAACTTTTTACAAACCCGGGATTTGATCACTAACCGGGAAATTATCAACCGTTCCACAACGGGCGGAACCGCCACCTGGAAAGTATTCAAAAATTCAAAAAATTCTTTAAATGTAATTGCCAATGGAGGAATTGATTATTATACCTTAAATAATGTATCTGTTTTTCCTGCCACACTTCAATTTGAAAAAGATGGAAAGGGCACGAATGGTGCATCTATATACGGAACCGCCATCACCCGGAATAGCAATTTTAGTGTATTCCTGGTAGAGGAATTTAAACCAACTGAAAAACTTTCTTTCCGGACGCAAGTTGGGGCTACGCAGGAAAAAGTAAATATTAATACCGTACTTTCAATAGCAACCCAACTAATCGGCACACAAACAAATGTAGATCAATCAGGGTCCGTACAGCTTGAACAGGCGAAAACGATTCAGCTTGACCGGGGTTTTTTTGTGCAGGAAGAATTTAATTACAATGATATTTTTATAGCTACGGCTGGTTTGCGGGGAGATAAATCGTCCCGTAATGGAAACTCTAATAAATTATATTATTACCCAAAATTTTCAGGTGCATTCAATATCAATGAACTTCCTTCTTTTTCTTCTGAGGTCATCAGTCAAATAAAACTTAGGGCAGCTTATGGACAGTCAGGTAATTTTGCTCCCTTCGGCGCTATTTATACTGCTTTAGGACCTTCTGTATTCAATGGCACCACAGGATCGCTCATTCTTACTACACGCGGCAATGACAATTTGAAGCCGGAAAAACAAGTTGAGTTTGAAACAGGTTTGGATGCGGGATTTTTTAATAATAGGTTAAGTTTTGAACTTACCTATTACCAGAAAAGAGTAGAAGATCTTATTTTAAATGTGCAGGTGCCGGCCTCCTCCGGTTTTACCCTTGCCTGGGGTAACCTGGCCACTATTCAAAACAAAGGTGTTGAACTGGGAATGACAGCAATCCCTGTAAATGGTAAACATGTAAAGTGGACATCCAGAATAAGTTTCTGGAAAAATAAGGCCGAAGTAACTGAATTAAATGTGCCCGCTTTCAACCTGGGTGGATTTGGTGCTTCTCTTGGTACTTATCGAATTGAAAAGGGAAAGAGCCCAACACAAATGGTGGGCGTAGCCGGTCCTGATGATAAAGATAAGATAGACCCTTCTTCGGGTTTAGCGCTATTTGGCGATGGAGAACCTGACTTCCAAATATCCTTTCCACAGAATGTCACTTATAAAAATTGGGAATTCGCGGCACTGTTGCATTGGAAACAAGGAGGAGACAACATTAATCTGACAACTCTGTTAACTGACTTGTCCGGAACCTCACCTGATTTTGATAAAAAAACCTTAGATCCAAAGGGCGTATTATCAAATGGAGATTATAGAAATAGCTTGCAGGGATCCACAGCGTCACAATATATCCAGGATGCAAGTTATGTACGTATTCGTGAAATCGGATTGAGCTACCATTTGCCTAAAACCTGGTTTAATAATATCGCTGATGTCAAAGTAGGATTCTCTGGCCGCAATTTATTTAACTGGTTTAAATACAACAGTTACGATCCCGAGCAAAGCAACTTCGGTTCCGGAGCTATTTCCAGCAATGTTGAAGTAACCCCTTTCCCATCTGCCAAAAGCTACAATTTTAATGTAACCGTACATTTTTAAGAAGTAAAGAATTTTTTCACCCGAAAAGAAAATATCATGAAATATACAGCCCTCCCTTTTATACTGTTCTTAAACGTGGTTTTAATTTTGTCTTCATGCAAAATTGAGCCGGTAGCCGATCCTAATAATCCGAGCCTGGAACATCTTTCCGCCAATCCTACTATTGGGGAAATACAAAACCTTGTTACTGGATTAGAATCAGGCATGCGGACAGATATGTCTTTTTACTGGGACGACCTTGGAGTTCTGGGCCGGGACTATTATCACTTCTCCGCTTCTGATCC
>JBBSSE010000488.1:0-2723 GCA_038242375.1 Chitinophagales bacterium | reverse complement strand
TCCCGGAATAAAGACAATGCGTAGTAGCGCAAAGACAGGGATTGAAACGATAAAATTAATAAAAATTCTCTTCCACCTGTTTTGAACTCTTCTTCTTAATTGAAACCTGCTTTCAAGAACAAACAGGATAATAAATAAGGTAATAAGTATAATTGCGCCATAAGTATCAAAAATAGTTTTGATCATCTTTTTATTTTTTTAACAAAGTGCCGGAAATAAATCCTTAGCGACGAGGATATGCAATCAAAGTTTAATCCTCCGCAATCGCAAAGCATTTCCAATAACGGATACGGAACTTACACTCATTGCCGCCGCGGCAACCATTGGAGATAATAACAGTCCGAAAACAGGATAAAAAACACCAGCGGCAATAGGAATACCAACAACATTGTAAATAAAAGCGAAAAACAAATTCTGTTTGATGTTTCTCATGACCGCATGACTCAATTTCTTTGCTTTAACAATCCCCTGTAAATCTCCTTTTACTAATGTGATAGCAGCGCTTTCAATGGCCACATCTGTTCCTGTTCCCATAGCTATTCCTACATCGGCCTGCGCTAAAGCCGGGGCATCATTAATACCGTCTCCGGCTACAGCTACTTTTTTCCCTTCTTTTTGAAGACGCTTTACTTCCTGCAATTTATCCTGCGGAAGATATTCTGCCTTATAATCAGACAAATGAAGAATGTCTGCAACTGCTTTTGCAGTGCCTGCATTATCGCCTGTTAGCATAATCACATTGACGTGATTTTCAATAAGATCATGTACCGCCTCTATACTTGTGCTTTTTATTTTGTCAGAAATAGTAATGTAACCCGCTGCAATACCATCTATGGAAATATAGGATACTGTTTTTCCTTCCTGCTGCTCCTTCATTATTTGTCTTTCTAAATCTTCTGATACTTTGGAGTGTATATCTTCCATTAACTTTTTATTGCCCAGCGCTACATTGCTTTTCTCTACAATTCCTGTGACTCCTTTACCTGCCAAAGCCTCGAAATCTTTGATCTCCGTGAGGGAAATGTTTTTTAAAGCAGCATATTGAACTATTGCCTCTGCCAACGGATGTTCACTTTGTTTATTGAGAGAAGCTATTTTTTTCAATAAGTCATCTTTATTAAAATCTTTGATAGCAACGATATTTTCTACAGAAGGTTTTCCTTCGGTTATGGTACCCGTTTTATCAATGACCAATGTATCAATCTTATCCATCTTTTCTATAGCTTCCGCATTTTTAATTAATACACCGGAACGGGCTCCACGACCTACACCTACCATTACAGACATGGGCGTGGCCAAACCCAGGGCACATGGGCAAGCAATGATTAATACAGCTATGGCATTTACAAAAGCATAAACATATCTTGGTTCAGGACCAAAAAGTGTCCATGCAATGAAAGTCAGTACTGATACGATCACGACCGCCGGAACAAAATATTTTGCTACTTTATCTGCCAGTTTTTGAATAGGCGCTTTCGAACGGCTGGCATCATTCACCATTTTTATAATTTTAGCAAGCAGGGTTTCATTTCCCACTTTTTCTGCTAACATTACAAAAGATTTGTTTGTATTGATGGTGCCGGAAGAAACCTTGTCACCGGCTTTTTTATCCACAGGAATTGGCTCACCTGTTATCATACTTTCATCAATACTTGAATCACCTTCTGTAATTTCCCCATCAACCGCAATTTTTTCTCCGGGCTTCACACGAAGCAGGTCGCCTTTTTTTATTTCGTCGATCGATATCTTTTTTTCTTCCCCATCTGCAACTAAAGTAGCAAAAGAGGGAACTAGTTTTAGTAGTTCTTTGATGGCTCCGCTGGTTTTGCTGTGTGCTTTTGCTTCAAGCAATTGGCCCAATAATACTAACGTAAGAATAACCGTAGATGCTTCAAAGTAGACAAACACGGTTCCGTTTTCTGTTTTAAATTGTGCCGGAAATAATTCAGGGAAAAACATAGCGACAATACTAAATGAAAATGCTACTCCTGTGCCTATACCAATTAACGTAAACATATTCAGATTCCAGGTGACGACCGAGCGCCAGGCTCTTTGAAAAAACATTCCCCCACTATAGAATACCACAGGAATAGATAAGGCAAGCTGGATGTAATTCCACTTTGACTGGCTCATCACTCTATACAGCGGATTAGATGGCAGCATGTCTGACATGGCAATTATTAAAACGAGCAGGGTGAAACCTACCGCTATTTTAAATTTTTTAGATAGCTCATTCAGGAGTTTCTCATCTTCATCTTCTGAAGGTTGAAGAGGAACCAGGTCCATCCCGCAAATAGGGCAGGAGCCGGGTGCATCTCTGATTATTTCAGGATGCATCGGGCAAGTGTATTTTCCACCACCCTGGGATAATGTGCTTTGTGGACTATTATTTTCTTCGGACAGAGTCGGGGACTTTACTAAATTCATTCCACAGACGGGACAACTACCGGGTTTGTTATAAATTTTATCCCCTTCACAATGCATAGGGCAGTAGTATTCCTCCAGGCTATTTATTGATTGTTGATTGTCTTTGATTGTGCTTGATTTCATTATATTCTTTTTTGCATGACGGACGATGTTAAGGTTTGGTTCCGGAATCATGTTCAACCTTCCTGTAGATTTGCTATTCAAAAGCCGCATTACACTTTCTTTGTTCTGTCTTTAAATTTTTTAATAGAAGAGTAAACCCCATAAACAACCATTAAGCCAATAAAAACATACAC
>JBBSSE010000487.1:0-2724 GCA_038242375.1 Chitinophagales bacterium | reverse complement strand
TACTTCCTGGGATAAGGTAAGGAATAAGTGGTTTTAAATGATTCTCTATTCCGGACAACTTTCAATTTGTACATTTGTTTATGCACATTATCATTGCACCCAATGCTTTTAAAGGAAGTTTATCTGCTACTGAATCAGCAGTTTGTATTGCGGCCGGATTGCAGGAAAGCAAGTTGCAATGCCGGTTGACAAAATTTCCCATTGGGGATGGTGGAGATGGAACGGCAGTTCTAATCGCTGAAAAATTGAATGCTTCAACCATTCAAGTAACTGTTCATGATCCGATAGGAAAAACTATCACGGCTGATTTTGGCTGGTTGGAAGAATCAAAAACTGCCATCATTGAAATGTCGGAAGCTTCAGGTTTGCGGTTATTGGAAAAAAATGAACTTAATCCCGTAAAAGCAAACACGAAAGGAACTGGTGAACTTATCAAAGCAGCCTTAGATAAGGGTGCTACAAAAATTGTTTTAGGCGTAGGCGGAAGCGCAACGGTTGACGGAGCTTCAGGATTGCTGATGGAACTCGGTGTGCGTTTTTTCGATGAGGATCGGGAAGAAATTAAAGATGTTCCGGAAGGGCTAATCGGGTTGAAAAGTATTGATATATCCGGATTGGATCCACGCCTGGAGAATTGTGAAATAATCGTGCTTTGTGACGTAAAAAATAAACTTCTTGGAACTAATGGCGCAACAGCTATTTTCGGCCCTCAAAAAGGAGCGGATAAGACGCAAGTTGATTTATTGGAAGGTTGTTTAGCACAACTAAATAAAATAACCAGGGAAGACTTAAATGTGGATATGTCTGCTATTATTCACGGTGGTGCAGCAGGTGGATTAGCAGCGGGACTATGCGCATTTTTAAAAGCAGATCTGGTCAGCGGTATTGATTATTTCCTAAAGATCATGGATTTTGAAGAAGCATTAAAAGGTGCAGACCTGGTCATAACAGGCGAAGGTAGTTTGGATGAACAAACGTTGGAAGGAAAAGGGCCCACAGGGGTAGCTAAACAAGCGAAAGAAAAAAATATTCCTGTTTTGATGCTCGCAGGTGCCATACCCCTTCAACCCGGAAAAGAAATGCACGAATATTTCGATGCAATTTTGCCAATTGGACATGCGGTAGTTTCCCTGGAGGAAGCTATGAATAATACGGCTGCCGATTTAACCAGGACAGCTTGTGAAATAGGAAATATATTATCAATCCGTAAAAAATGACTATCATTCCCAAATCATAATAATAAATAAGAATCACATGAAAATAGTCGTATTAGATGCCTTAGCCATGAATCCCGGAGATCTTAGTTGGGATGTATTAAAGAAACTTGGAGAAACAGAAATTTATGATCGTTCTTCCGAAGCAGAGACTCCCGGTAGAATAGCCGGGGCAGACATCGTTCTAACCAATAAATCCTTGCTGACAGAGAAGATCGTAGCCGGTGCTCCCCACTTAAAATATATTGGAGTGATGGCCACAGGTTATAATATCGTTGATGTAAATGCTGCAAAGAAGAATAATATAATTGTAACGAATGTCCCAGCCTATAGCACAGCTTCAGTTGCACAACTTGCCTTTTCTTTTATTCTGGAATTAGCCAATCATACAATGCTGTATGCAGAAAGCGTGCGTAGAGGAGATTGGGCAAATAGCAAAGATTTCAGTTATCAATTAAAGCCAACCATGGAGCTACAGAATAAAACATTGGGCATCGTAGGATTTGGAGAAATCGGGAAAGCTGTTGCGCGAATTGCTCTATCATTTGGTATGGAAGTAATTTCTTCTCACAAACATCCGGAGCGGGATAAGATGGACGGAGTGCGTTTTGTGGATGAAGAAACCTGTTTTGCTGAATCAGATTTTATCAGTCTGCATTGTCCGCTGAACGCACAGAATAAAGAATTTGTAAATGAAGGTCTTCTGAATAAAATGAAACCTACAGCCGGTTTGGTAAACACGAGTAGAGGCGGATTAATTAATGAACAAGATCTTGCCAATGCACTTAATTCAGGTAAAATTGCGGGTGCAGGTTTAGATGTGTTATCCACCGAACCGCCATCTCCCGAAAATCCATTGTTGCAGGCAAAGAATTGTTACGTTACACCGCATATTGCCTGGGCTTCCTTTGAAGCACGTACAAGGTTGATGAAGACTTTGGTGGAAAATATCAAAGCGTTTATGGATAATAATGCGGTGAACGTGGTAGGATAGAAATGTTCCCCTATGGTTGGTTGTTCTTTTTATGAAGGGAGCTAGGTGCTTAACTTAGCATAATGATTTTTTTAATTATCTTTAGATCATGGTAGGAATGACAATCCATAGAAAAACAAATACAAATGAGTTAAAAATCGATATCCCTGATAATTTGAAAGGAATCGATCTGCAAATAATCATATTACCTGTTACAGAATCTAAAAATGAACAAATTGAGTTTTTTACCGAAGACGAATTGGAAAAACTGTCTAGCGTTCATTTGGGAAAACAATTAAATGATTCTGAAGATTATAGCAAAGGGTAGCTGAAATACATTTGGACATTCATATGTATTAAAATTCTACTGCTATCCAGAAGATCAGTTGCCATTAAATTCGTAATTTTACCCTACCTGTAAAACAAGGCCATGTTTCTATGGAATGTTCTTTCTTTTACAAGATGAAGATTTATTAATTAATCAAATTTTTGTTCCATGCCACACTATCATAAATCAGGTTCTATTCCCCATAAGCG
>JBBSSE010000486.1:0-2727 GCA_038242375.1 Chitinophagales bacterium | reverse complement strand
CAATGGTTATCCATTTTTTTTGAAGCATATTTTTTTTAATTTTTTTGGAAGATACCTAATTAATAAAACGAAGTAATTGTTTTTTTGTGAATTAGTATTACGAAGGGATAGAAGGTAGTAGAAGTCCGTTTAAAATTTCTTATGCCAGGATACACCTACTGATCCACGGATGCCTTCAATAGGCGGATTTAACTTCCTGATAGAAATATAAATTAATTTCAGGTCTTTATATTCCATATGAATCTCATTCCCGATTTCCATAGCAATTGTCTCGAGAAGTTGGGTAGGAATACTCATTCTTTTTTTTATAATTCCGTAAATATGTACATAATTGACGGTATCATTTATATGTCGAATCACGTCCACATTTTCATAAAACTCTACTGAACAATCAACCATATATTCATTACCCAACACCTCCTCTTCCTCATGCACACCATGGTATGAATGAAAAAGTATCTGGTGCAATTGTACGGTAATCATAATTTTTTATTTTGAATATCCATCTAATCATTTTCAATTACAGGATGGTCGGACGGTACGGGATGTTCCATAATACTAATGAAACGTTCCGCGTCCAGGGCAGCCATGCAACCAGACCCGGCAGCAGTTACAGCCTGGCGATAGATTTTATCCTGAACATCTCCTGAAGCAAATACACCTTCTATATTCGTTTTTGAAGTTCCCGGCGTTGTACAGATATACCCTTCATCATCCATCTCCAGCCATCCTTTAAAAATTTGAGAATTAGGCGTATGCCCAATCGCTACAAAATAAGCACTCAACGGAATTTCCGTTTTTTCTCCGGTCTTATTATTCAGGATGCGAACCGCTTCGGTTTTTGTTTCGCCTAATATTTCATCCACTTCTGCATTCCAGTGCACAATTATATTTTTGCTCCCAAGTACCCGCTGTTGCATTATTTTGCTCGCCCTCATTTCGTCGCGACGGACAATCATGTGTACATTACTGCAAATTTTACTTAAATACAACGCTTCTTCTGCGGCAGTATCACCCGCTCCTACTATGCACACGTCTTTTCCTTTAAAGAAAAAACCATCACAAACAGCACAGGCACTTACGCCATGACCATTTAATCTTTTTTCACTTGGTATTCCCAACCATTTTGCACTTGCCCCGGTACTCACAATGACTGTATCAGCATGAATCCAAATCTCATCATCTATCTGAACTTTCAAGGGACTGGCAGAAAAATCAACATCTGTAGCAAGGCCATAACGGATATCCGATCCCATGCGCGCAGCCTGTTTTTCAAAATCAACCATCATATCCGGTCCCTGAATACCATCCGGGTATCCGGGATAATTTTCTACATCGGTTGTAATGGTCAATTGGCCGCCAGGTTGAATTCCCTGGTATAAAACCGGTTTCAGATTTGCCCTCGCTGCATAAATGGCTGCAGTATAGCCCGCAGGCCCTGATCCGATTATCAGGCACTGTGTGTGTTCTATTTTTTTATCCATAATTATATTTATATAATATTCTCAAAAATAACTTATTTGAGTATAAGTTTTCTAAAAAGTGATGTAAAGAAGAATCCATTGTACCAAAAGGTATTTATTCTGCATAGGAGCTTTTGCTGTTGTGTATTACCTTCCAGGAAAAAAGCTATCATAAAATAAACATTTTATCAGTTGATTTTTGAACACTTCTTTAACAATAAGCGCGTTGGTTTGCTTACGTCATCTTAAAAAAATAAAAGAATTGAAGATGATGTTGACCTATTATTACATAAAACATTTTTTTCTTTCGACCTCTGGGTAGTACTTTTACATAAATAAAACCTGTTAACATGAAAAAATATTTTTTCCTTTTTGTTGTAGGAGTAACTGTTACAACTTTTTCATTTGGCCAAAAATATGGTAAAACAAAATTTAGCCTGGGACCGGAGATCGGGTATGCCCTTTCAAATCCCTATAAGAATTTTCCTGAAAATAAAGGGTTTGGCTTTGGAATTGGCGCAAGTGCTCAGGTTGAACATTTTTTCCGGGAATCACTGAGCGGTGTTGTTTCTTTTGGGATCATTTCATATTCAGGACGTTCTTCCGGAAGCAGGGATAATAACAAAGCATACATAGCTATTCCTATTCTTGTTGGTGGGAATGCCTATGTTGGAGACCGCCTTCATATAGGCGCTCAAATTGGTGCAGGACTTAATAGTTTGAGTGGTGATAAAACAACCACATTTGCCTATTCTCCACAAATTGGTTATAAATTCAGTCGGAATGAAAAACCGGCGGATCTTACTATTAAATATGATGGTTATGCTGCTAAACGCAGTTTTAGCGCAGTTGGATTAAGATTGTCATTAATTCTTTAATAAATATAATTTATAAAAAAGGAGGTTGTCTTAAAATCCCATTGGATTTTAAGACAACCTCCTTTTTTTGTTTATACACAGCAAGGGATAAATTAGTGAGTTTTTCAATTTAAATGATCTGCTGTTTTTCACTTGCGGTGGGAAAAATAAAAATAGTAAAATAATAAATAATAATTTTAAATTCATTTAACCCTGCTTAAAAACTGAACCGAAAAAGATAAAGTAAATAAGTTAATAAGCTTGGAAAACCATATTGTAAAATTTCTTCTAAGGTTGAAGAAGAAGTTTGTATTTATTCTCTTTATTTAATGAGAATATATTTAAAGGCTAAATAGAAAACAGGGTTAGTAATCATCTTTTTTTAGAAATCCATAAAAGAATTTAAT
>JBBSSE010000485.1:0-2728 GCA_038242375.1 Chitinophagales bacterium | reverse complement strand
GGGATTCCGGGCTTTGCATTTTGTGGGCCCGTGTGTCACCGTATTCGGTTCCGCAAGGTTTAAAGAAGATCATCCTTATTACAAACAAGCCCGGGAACTTTCCGGTAAGATTGCTCAAATGGGATTTACCATCATGACTGGAGGCGGTCCGGGAATCATGGAAGCAGCCAACCGCGGAGCGAAGGATGTAGGAGGAAAAAGTGTCGGATGCAATATTGTATTGCCACACGAACAACATCACAATCCCTACCTGGATAAATGGGTGGATATTAAATACTTTTTTATACGGAAAGTTCTGCTGCTGAAATATAGCTACGCCTTTGTGGTGATGCCGGGAGGGTTTGGTACATTAGATGAATTTTATGAGGCCCTGACGCTTGTACAGACAAAAAAAATCGACATGTTCCCGATCATTATTTTTGATAAACAATTCTATCAAAATATTTTAGCGCATAATAAGGTCATGCATGAAGCCGGCACCATATCCGTTAATGACGAAAGCCTTTACCTCGTAACAGATTCTATACCTGAAACGATTGAATATATTCGTCAAAAAAGCATTGTGGCTTTCGGCTTGAAATATATGAAACCACTGAAACCAATGAGAGGTCTATTTGAAAAGGGATTGAATATTGAATCAGAAAAAGATGTTGAAATAGCAGGAAATTAGTTACTATAAAATACATTTTACACAGATGCCAACTTTTAAAAAGTTGGCATCTGTGTTTTTATTAAAAATCTATATTAATTTACCTGTTGCACTCCATCAATAAATCCGCGATCACCATAGCAGTGACTGCTTCCAGTACCACAGGAACCCTTAAAGCGATACACAGGTCGTGGCGACCTTTCACAGAAAAAGATTCCACTTCACCGCTTTCTACATTCAGCGTTTGTTGCTCTTTTGGCGTAGAAGAAGTAGGCTTTACCGCAATACGAAATACCAGTTCATTTCCATTGGTAATACCACCAACGATGCCACCGGCATGATTTGTAGCCGTAACTCCTTCTGCATTTATAATGGCATCATTATGCACTGAACCAAACATTTTCGCGGCTTCAAAGCCTGCGCCAAATTCAATTCCTTTTACTGCGGGAATGGAAAATACAGCATGACTGATCAGAGATTCCGCGGAGTCAAAGAAAGGTTCTCCCAAACCAATCGGTAAATGATTCACTTTGCATTCTACAATCCCACCAATCGTATCTTTTGCATCAATCGCATTTTGCAATCCTTTTTCAAGATCCTTTTCTCCGCCAATTTCCAATAATTCTGCCTGGACATTGATTGGCTTATCTTTGGAATAATGGTTCAGCACTTTTTTAGATACCACTCCGGCAGCCACTAAAGCCACGGTTAATCTTCCACTGAAATGTCCGCCACCTCTGTAATCTTCAAAGCCTTTATATTTTTTTGAAGCTACAAAATCGGCATGGCCGGGCCTTGGAATGGCACGTTGTTTCTCATAATCGGCACTTCGTGTATTGCCATTTTTAAATAAAATAGTCATCGGTGCACCGGACGTTTTATCATTGAAAACACCACTAATAATTTCAGGAATATCAGCTTCCTTTCTTGGAGTAGTACCTTTAGCTCCCGGTTTTCTTCTTTCGATATCCACGGTAAAATCTTCCGGTTTCAAATCAATACCCGGTGGACAACCATCTATCACTAACCCAACATATTCTCCGTGAGACTGCCCAAAAATTTGCACCCGAAAATTTTTTCCAAAAGAATTCATCCTGCTTTATATTTTTTATCCTGATAATTTATTTATGTCTTTTTTTTGTGGAAATACTAAAACAGCATCTCAAAAAAAGTATTTAATTAATACCCATACTCTCGTAAAAAAAGTTCATTGTCGCGCCATTTTGGTCTAACTTTTACAAACAATTCCAAAAACACTTTCCGGCCAATAAATTCTTCAATATCTTTTCTCGCCATGGTACCCAATTGTTTAATCATTTGACCGTTATGACCTAAAATGATCCCCTTTTGTGTTTCTCTCTGTACAATAATATCCGCACGAATTTTTGTCAGGGTCGTTTTCTCTTTAAATTCCTGAACCAGCACCGTAGCGTGATAAGGAATTTCATCCTGGAATAAATAGAATATCTTTTCGCGGATCATTTCCCCTACAAAAAACTTCATAGGCAGGTCACTCAGGTTGTCATCCGAATAAAATGGTTCTCCTTCGGGTAAAAGTTCTAAAATTGCTGAGAGCAATTCATCCGTTCCCTTATTTCTTAAAGCAGAAATCTCAATAACTTTTTTGCTATAAGGCTTGTCAGCAAAGAATTTCACCGCTCTTTCCACTGTTTCTTTATCAGAAATATCTACCTTGTTTATAATAATAATGCACGGAACTTTTAAGCGCAGCGAAGAAAATATATCATCTGCTTCCTGCAAATTATCTTTTATATCCACGATCAGTAAAGCAACATCCGCATCTTCCAGACTTCCTTTTACCGCCTGCATCATTTTTTCATGAAGCTTGTATTTGGGTTCAATAATACCGGGCGTATCCGAGAAAATGATCTGGTATTCAGGGGTATTTAAAATCCCTTTTATACGGTGGCGGGTGGTTTGTACTTTTGATGATACAATTGCCAGTTTTTCTCCCATTAATGTATTGAGCAAGGTACTCTTACCTGCATTTGGCTTTCCGAAAATATTTACAAATCCTGTTTTCATACGTCACGAAATTAACTCATTGAAAGAGAAATT
>JBBSSE010000484.1:0-2737 GCA_038242375.1 Chitinophagales bacterium | reverse complement strand
TCTCACCAAAGGAGCTTTCTACTGCACTGCGCAGATTTTTTTTGACCAGAAATATTGTCGGATGATCTCCTCTTTGGACATCTTGAGTTCCGATTTTATTTTATAAAACATATTTATTTATGCATAACAAACGTATTGGTATTATCGGAGCCGGGCCAAGTGGACTGGCACAATTAAGGGCATTTGAAGCAGCTAAAAACAATGGCGAAAAAGTGCCGGAGATTGTATGTTTTGAAAAACAAAGCAACTGGGGCGGCATGTGGAATTTTACATGGCGCACAGGCGTGGGAAAATACGGTGAACCTTTGCACGGAAGTATGTATAAATATCTTTGGTCAAACGGTCCGAAAGAATGCCTGGAGTTTTCCGATTATTCTTTTGATGAGCATTTTGGAAAACCGATTTCTTCCTATCCGCCACGCCCTGTTCTTTTTGATTATATCCAGGGAAGGATTAATAAAAGCAATGCGCGTGATTTTATCCGTTTTGATACGGTTGTAAGATGGGTCAATTTTGATGAGGAAACTCAAAAATTCACCATTGTTCTGGACGATCTGAAAAAAAATAAAACCTATACGGAAGAATTTGATTATTTGGTAGTGGCCTCGGGACACTTTTCAACGCCCAATATGCCCTATTTTAAAGGGATTGAAAACTTTCCGGGTAACGTCATTCACGCGCATGATTTTAGAGGTGCAGATCAATATAAAGGACAAGACATTCTGCTGATCGGAAGCAGCTATTCTGCGGAAGATATCGGTGTTCAATGCCATAAGCACGGAGCAAATTCGGTAACGCTTAGTTATCGCAGTAACCCGATTGGTGTGGCATGGCCCGATGGCATAAAAGAGAAACCGCTGGTAACACATTTTAAGGGTGATACTGCCTATTATAAAGACGGATCCACTGAACGTTTTGACGCGGTGATCATGTGTACAGGCTATCAGCATAAATTCCCATATCTGCCGGATAATTTACGCCTTAAGACAAACAACAATCTTTATCCAAACCATATCTACAAGGGAATTTTCTTTAATGACCTTCCACAATTAATGTTCCTGGGCATGCAGGATCAATACTATACCTTCAACATGTTTGATACACAGGCCTGGCTTGCAAAAGATTTCATGATGGGCAAATACATTTTACCCACCAAAAAGAACCGTATAAAAGATATCAATTTCTGGCTGGCAAAATATGGCTCAACTGAAACTGCTTTAGAGCATGTGGATTTCCAATCTGATTATATAAAGGATTTGATTTCTCTTTCCGACTACCCTGAATTTGATGTAGATAAAGTAGGAGAAATGTTTAAAGAATGGCTTATTGATAAAGAAACGGATATTTTGACTTACCGGGATAAAACATTCCCTTCTGTAGTTACAGGCACACTTGCTGCGGAACATCATACAGAATGGATGGATGAAATGGACGATAGCAAAGAAAGATATTTGATGGAAGGAGAAGATGAAGTAGATGTCATAGAAGAGAAAGTGTTAGTCCGCAGATAATCTGAAAGGAATTAAATAAAATTACAACCGGTTTTTGATGGATTCAAAAACCGGTTTTTTTATACCTGTCCTTAAATTTCTCCTTGTAAAACCGATACGACATTTAATATTGTCCAATCAGTTTTGCATAATGCGTGGGCTATTACCGAAAAATCGGTACAGGATGGCATAATACCTGTGAGTCTTTGGACGAAATAATATTTACATTTGGTATTACATTCATATTTCAAAACAACTTTGAAGCTTCCTCTTTAAACAAGCAATATCATGAAAAAATATATGAAAATCTGCGTTATAACCACTTTTTTAATATCAGGATTTTTTACAAATTTCGCGCAATCCTCCAAAAAGAATTCTGCGCTTCATGAAGGTGTTGTCACCTATTCTTTTAAAAGTAACGGAGTTGAAATGAAAGGCGCTCCGCCACTTCAATTATTTTTCAAAAATAATATCGCACAATTGACCCAGGGAAATAATCCGGAAAAAAAAGACTTGCAATTCATTGATTACAACAACAACGAAACCTACCAGATACTCACTTCCAAAGACGGGAAACGTTATACGTTAAAAACACCTTTTGCCAATTATGAAAAAGCAGAATTAACCGGCGAAACCGCTACCATCCTGGGATACAAATGCGAAAAGGCCAAAGTTTTTATTCGTTCAAATACCATTGAAATTTGGTTTACTAATGATCTGAAAATAAAAGGGACGCCTTCTTTATCTATTGGACCCGACCTTGGTCTTATTTTAAAAACCGTGCGCAACGGAAATTCAGAAACCTATGCTACCAAAGTTGAGTTGCGAAAAATCACTGATGCTGAAGCAAGTTTACCGGATAACCTGGGCATAATCGTAGATGAACCTACGTATAAAAGAAAAGAAATTGACAACCGCTTTACCACGATTCCCATATTCACACATCAACAAATCAATTTTACAGACTCCATCAAAAACCCGGTGGCAGACGATCTTGAAAATGTAACCTATCGATATGCGGCCGGAACGGTTGTCCTAAAAAAAGTAAACTTACCTGATTCAGAAAATTATGCTGTGTTTGCTGATCTTACGCAATACTCTAACGGGGATGCGTATGACAGAACCGGAAGCGTTTTTGTGGTACCAACAGAAAGGAAAATTTCCTTTCTGGATGGATTGAGAAATGGAAAACAGGTGCTCCCATTATATAAAGACAAACAGGGAAAGGAATACCAGGGAGTGGTTGA
>JBBSSE010000483.1:0-2742 GCA_038242375.1 Chitinophagales bacterium | reverse complement strand
TCATCCTGCATTTTCTTAATATTCACATTCAGATCCTGGCGAAGCTGAAACACTTTAGCCAGAGGTAAAGCGATATCGCTATAATAAATCGTGGTGATCACTGCACTGTCTCTGGTAATTTCCTGGAGATAAACGAGGACGTTTTCTGCATTTTTCTCTTTTAAAGCAATGGCTTTAATTTCATCAACTGCTTTTGATAGATCTTCCGCTGATGTACTGGCGGATAAAACCGTTTTTAATTCATTTTTAACCAGGTTTCGCTTACTCAAATTGTCCAGCATATTATCGACCATTTGTTTATTCGGTACTGTTACCAGCGTGCTGTCAAGGGTGCGGAGACGTGTGCTTCTTAAACCTATCTTTTCTACTGAACCAGTAAATTCCTTAATTTTTACAACTTCCCCGGTTACAAATGGTTTGTCAAAAAAGATAACAAAAGAAGCGATCAGGTTCTCGATGCTTTCCCGTGCAGCTAATGCCACAGCAGCACCCACGATACTTAAACCTGTCAGCAGATTGCCAATATCCACGGAAAATGAAAAGCGAAGTATAAAGGCTATTCCAAAAATGATCAGTACTACCCGGATAAAATCCCGGAAAAAGAAAAGTAATTGATGTTCAGTCCGTGCATTTGCGGTTGATTTGCTTTTAATATTCAGGATAATGAAATCCATAAAGCGAAGAGCCAGGGAAATAATACAGATAATAAAAACAGCAGCAGCTATGGATTTTATCGCCTCCTTTGTGGTTACTTTAAATAAGCTGAAATCAAGTGCTTGCGGAAAATTCAGAGAGCCAAAAGCGAAAATGATCACCAATACCAGGAAGATATTTTGCAGCGGATCCAGAATGATGTCGTCAAATTTTTCCTTGGTGAGTCCTCTCCATTGTGTTCTCCCCATTTTGAAAACTAATGCGGTCACATATTTAGAAATGATTTTCTTGATCAGAAAGGCCAATAAGATTACGATGCCAACAATGATATAACTGCGGATCGTGTTGTCTAAAAATACCTGGTCTAAGAAATTCATACGTGCAATATATTAAAAGGGAATGAATTGAATTAAATGATGTGGTTATTCAACCCGGGTTTTACTATTTATTTATGGAATGGAATAAACGCCTAATTTTTGGTCTTTTAAAAAATACAATTTATAATTGTTTACTTTGATGGAAGTGTTATTAATGAGTGCTGCAGGCAAAGGGAATTCTTCCGGTAGAGGCATAGGCGCCGTGTATTTATAAATTTTTTCCGCATCAAATCCATAAATGGATTTTCCAATGACAGCAAAATCCGACCAGCCGGAGAAGGATAATTTTCTTTTGAAACCTCCATAATAATCGAAAATATACAGTCCGTTTTCCGGATCGTATAAATAAACAAAACCGTCGTAGTCGATTATCTTTTTAGGTGTGGGAACCACATCAAAAAGATTGCGGAAATCGACGGTTTCTGCAAGAAGATTTCCTGAATCATCTATTTTTTTCAGTTTGTTTTCCTGCTCATCATATACCCAAATATTATTGTCGTACGAATTGGTAATTGCTTGCGCCCGGAGAATATTTTTATTGCGAAGATTTATACTGCTTGTTATATTAAGGTATTTATCGAGGATAACAATGGTTGAAAAGTTTTTATAAAAAAGCAATGTTTTCCAGGGATTTTGTGCGACTACATAGCTAAGTTTCCCAAATTTTGTCACCTGGTTAAATACTCCGACGGAATCACCTTTTTCATCTAGTTTTTTAAGTTGATTATCCGTATTGATGATGTAAAGTTCTCCTAAATTCCCTACAGCAAAAGAAGAAATGGGATAATTGATAGGTGGTAAGACATTTAAAAGTGAATCAGTTTGTGCACCTGCATTTGATAGAAAACCCAATGTCAGGAATACAATGAAACAGTATTTAAAAAAGCGTTTTCTCATGATGGATAATATTTCAAGGATAAATTCTTCCCGTCAAATTCTCCATAACTTAAATAATTTATCCAATCTCCCAAATTAATATAGAGGCTGTTATCCGGCAATTTAAATTCAATAGGTAAATGCCGGTGACCGAAAACAAAGAAATCCACGGACTGTTTTTTTAATTCATCCTTTGCAAAAGATATCAGCCATTCGTTTTCTTCTCCCAGGAATTGTTCATCACCACTGCCGGTTGCAGCCCTGCTTTTCCGGCTAAAGTATTCTGCCAGGCCTATGCCGATTGAAGGATGCATCATTCCAAAAAATGCTTTCGATAACCTGTGTCTGAATATCTTTTTCAAAAACTTATATTTTAAATCACCGGGGCCTAGTCCATCACCATGGCCTATTATAAATTTTTTCCCGTTGAATTCAAACTCTTGATGCTCGTGATACACCTGTATATTTAATTCCTGTTCAAAATATCCATTCATCCACATATCATGATTACCTACAAAGAAATGTATGATAATCCCGCTGTCTGTCAAGTCCGCCAATTTACCTAATATCCGTACATACCCTTTTGGAACAACCTTTTTATATTCATACCAAAAGTCGAACATATCGCCCAATACAAAAATGACAGCGGCATCTTTCTTTATATGATCAAGAAACTCAACGATCTTTTTTTCCCGTTTCAGGCTTGTTGCATGATCCGGAGCACCTAAGTGAAAATCGGAGAGAAAGTATATTTTTTTATCTGAAGGAATTTGCATGATAGATGAAAAATGGAAATTAACCGATTTTTGCCGGAACTGAAGGCATTTTTTTACCC
>JBBSSE010000482.1:0-2757 GCA_038242375.1 Chitinophagales bacterium | reverse complement strand
CCTTGCTTCCAATACATCCTCCATATCAATTACAAAAATAGCTTCAGTTACCAATCGCCCTGATTGGGTAATCGGGATGCATTTTATGAACCCGGTGCCGGTCATGAAATTGGTCGAGATTATCAATGGTTACATGACGGATAAGAAAGTAAGTCAAACGATCATTGAACTGTCAAAAAAGTTGGGTAAAATACCTTGTGAAGTAAATGATTATCCCGGCTTTATTGCAAACCGAATCTTAATGCCCATGATCAATGAGGCTATTTATACCCTTTATGAAGGAGTAGCCGGTGTAGAAGAAATAGATACCATAATGAAGCTGGGCATGGCGCATCCAATGGGACCCTTACAACTTGCTGATTTTATTGGCCTGGATGTTTGCCACTCTATTTTGAAAGTTTTGCAGGATGGTTTTGGAAATCCAAAATACGCTCCTTGCCCTCTATTGACTAATATGGTGAACGCAAAAATGCTGGGAGTTAAATCCGGTGAAGGATTTTATAAATATACTCCGGGTAGCAAAGATCTTGTGGTTAGTGATCAGTTTTCTAAGTAAGATTAAGCTATTTAATTCAGAAAAATATTGGTGGCTGTAATTCTTGTGCAACGTCTTTTAAGTTTTGACTGTCAGTAGATATATAAGATATATATATCATGAAACATATTCCACTGATGAGCTTCCTGTTTTTACTTACCTTTCTTGTAAGTTGTAAAAAAACGAGTACTTCTGCAATTTCTATTCAAGGTGTTTGGGAATTAAGACATCTTGAAGGAGGGTATGGACCCGGGGGGAGCCCTGATTTCAAATCTGGGAATGGGTATATTTGGAAATTCAGAGATTCAACATATCAACAATACTCAAATGGACAATTAACGAGCAGTGATTCATATACATTGGTAAAAGAAAACACTGTTGCTACAGGAAAAATTATGGATGCAATGATCTTTGACCAGAATAGTTATACGCAATTTTCTTTCAAAATTAAAAATAATATACTTACTCTATATCGCGGAGTTGTAGCCGCAGATGGCACAATTGAAACGTACGAGAGAATAGAGAAATAGCGCGAAGCCGAATATGAAAACGAATAAAGAAAATAATATTACCACTTTTGATGAAATCCTTGACAAGAAGTATGGTAAATGGGGAGTAACTCATTTTGATTTTCCTAAGCAATTTAATTAGAGTGGTCCTGATCATTTCAAAACTCCTGGTTGTTACATGAATTATCAATTGGAAACTTTAGGCTCTTTCAAGATATAATTTCGGAAGAGCGCAAATATTTTCATATAAGATACGGACATCTTAAGATCCTGAAAGACTTGGAATTTGTTGCCTTACAGTATATATACTGATTAAAAATTGATAAAAAAGTTCTTATTTGGAAACAAAGAGAGATTATCATAAACTTATTTTAGTTTTGGAATAATCTCATCATAATTATATTTCTACAAATGGATATAGGAAAAGATACGTTTAAGGCCACGAAATGGATTCAGTTGGCCATGGTAAATTTTTGTTTGGTAGCCCTGGCAGGTGTCACGCTTCGATATAAAATTAATTTCCCTCTACCTTCTGTTAATCAAAAAAATCTTCTGCATGGCCATTCCCATTTTGCTTTTGTAGGTTGGGTTACACTGGTTCTGATGGCGCTGATGGTTCAATATCTTCAGGTAAAACGGCCACAATTAAATGTGAAAAAATATAACATTATTCTTTTGCTGAATTGTCTTTCCGCCTATGGTATGTTTGCCGGATTTATTGCGGAAGGATATGATACCATTTCCATTACGTTTACCTGTATTTGCATTCTGTTTTCCTATATTTTTATCTTTTTTTATTGGAGAGACCTGAATAAAGTAACGGATCCATCTTTCGCACCGCTATGGCTGAAAGCAAGTCTTTTTCTTTGGGCATTCTCCTCCTTAGGCGCCATTGCACTGGCTTACCTGATGCTCAACCGGATTATGCTACAGGATTATTATTTCGCGGCAATTTATTTTTTCCTGCATTTTCAATATAATGGCTGGTTCCTTTTTGTTTGTTTTGCTTTATTTTTTTCTGCATTAAACCGGAAAGGAATTGTTTCCGCCAATATAGTCAGTAAGAAATTATTTTATGTAATGGCCCTAACGGTTGTGCCAACCTACATCCTCTCCATTATCTGGTTAAAACTACCACCTGTTTTAATCTGGATCGGAAATATTGCAGGAATTCTGCAATTACTGGTGCTGGTTTATTTTTTTAAATTATATCCACTTTTAAAGAAAAAAACGTTTGCTGCTTTTTCCAAAACTACCCGTTGGCTTTGGACTCTGGCTTCTTTTGCATTTATCATAAAAGTAATTTTACAATTACTTTCCATCATCCCTTTCTTAAGTCATTATGCCTTTGGGTACCGCCCGGTAATTATTGGTTATTTGCATTTGTCCTTTTTAGGGATCATTTCATTTTTTATACTAGGTTATGTCGATTTTGCTCTTCGGGAAACAAACCGGCAATTATCTAAGGTGGGAATGTTTTTGTTTGTCGCAGGAGTTTTGGCTCAGGAATTTGTTTTGATGTTGCAAGGCCTGGAAGCGTTGGATTTTAAACCAGTTAAATCTGCAAATATGGCGTTGCTTTATTGTGCCCTCGTTATTTTATCGGGATTGGTTATTATGGTTATTCTATTCAATAAAAAGTATCCGGCAATGGTTATCGGGGAAAAGGCAGACGACACGAAAATTTCAGCCTGAAAAATCGATTCTGTAAGG
>JBBSSE010000481.1:0-2768 GCA_038242375.1 Chitinophagales bacterium | reverse complement strand
TTTAAAACCTTCAAAGCTTTCACCTACGAAGGCAGCTTGTCCAATAATGATGTACTCTCTGTGTTTAAAGATAGCAGAGAACGCATTTGGGTAGGAACAAGTTATGGCCTGAACTGGATCGAAGGAAAAGATGCATTGAAATCGGAACCGGTCTTTCAAAAATTAACCACGATCAATGGCCTTCCCAATAATACGATTCATGCTATTGAAGAAGACAGAACGGGGCAAATATGGGTGAGTACCAATAAGGGTTTGGCAAGATTAAATCCGGAAAATCTGGGAATCTCTTACTATCAGCAATCGGATGGTTTACAAAGCAATGAATTTGGTGATGGCGCTGTTTGGAAGGACAACGAGGATAATTTATTTTTTGGCGGGACCTACGGGTTTAATAGTTTCCTGCCGCAGAATATTACCAAATCTGCCTGGCTACCTAATCTGCTTATAGATGCAATCTCCATTGGAGGCCGGCCGGCCGGGGAAAATGGATTCTTTGTATTAAAAGCCCGGGAAGAAAACCAACCTATCTATTTTACCATTGACCGGAATGCGAATTTTATTGAACTCAATATAAGATCGCTTAGTTTTTTAAATAGCGAAAAAAGCGAGTACGCCTATCTCCTCGAAGGATATAATAAGGAATGGTATAATGCAGGAAAAAACGGGAAACTTACTTTCAGCAATATTCTTCCGGGTTCGTACAATTTAAAAATAAAATGGAGTAATGGTGACGGAACATGGACGGAAGCAAGGTCATTTCTAACCTTAGAAGTAAATCAATATCCCTGGTTGACTACTTATGCCTGGATAGGATATTTCTTCATTCTTTCCATACTTGGTATTTTATTTTACCGGTATAGAAAAAACAAACTGGAAATTCGTCATCAATTGGAGGTGGAACATTTATTAAGAAAAAAAGAAGAAGAACTTCATCAAAACCGGTTGGGATTCTTTACCAATATTGCGCATGAACTACAAACACCTTTAACCCTGATTATGGGTGCTTCTGAAAGGCAAAAAGAACTGGCTATTCCTGAGAAAAAACGTTCGGGGATAAACTACTTCCCAGCCCTGATCCATCAACAGGCATCCAAGTTGACCTATCTCGTTCAACAATTATTAGAATTCCGCAAAGTGGAAGCGGGCTTTTTAAATAATCAATTTAGTCATGGGAATATTTCGGATTTTCTGTATAATCTTACCGAGCCTTTCATGGTTCTAAGCGATCAGATGAAAAGGAGCTTTGAACCGGACATAGAAAGTAATATGATTGGGTGGATCGATAAAGATAAGATCGAAAAAATAACCTATAATCTTTTGTCCAATGCCTTTAAATATTCCGGCAAAAACGAACAAATTGTTTTCTCCTCTAAAATAAACAAACAAAGTAATCAACTGGAAATACTTGTTTCCAATTCAGGAATAGACATAAATCCGGAACAGGTAGAAAAACTCTTTGATCAGTTTTATTCAGCTTCAACCATTCAATCCAAAACGGATAAATTTGGAACGGGCATCGGCCTGGCTTTTACGCGGCAACTTGTCAACATGATCAAAGGAAGTATCACTGCAGAAAGCAACGCCGGCTGGATACATTTCAAAGTGAACCTACCAATAAGCGCTGCAAATAATGAGATTCATACACCATGGCAAAACGACAAGCTAAATGAGCAACCATCTTATTTGTTTCAAACTATTACAAATTATTCCGAAATCGAACAACCGGAATCGGCAATGGAAAATAACAAAGAGGCAATTATTGAAGATTTGTTGAATGAGGAAAAGAAAAAAATATTGATTGTAGAGGATGAAGCGGAGATCAGGTTCTTGTTGAAAGAAATTTTAAAAGATGATTACATTATTTATGAAGCAGAGGATGGGAGAAACGCACTCGAATTAATTGAAAAGATTATGCCCTCTTTAGTCATTTGTGATGTAATGATGCCGAATATGAATGGCCTCGAATTGTGCAACAAAATGAAAGGAACTTTATCCACCTGCCAGATTCCGTTAATTCTGTTATCTGCCCGGGGAAGTGAAGAGCAACATATGGAAGGATATGAATCGGGCGCGGATGCCTATATCGACAAACCATTTAACGCAGTGCACCTTAAACTGCGGATAAGGAAACTATTGGAATACAGGGAAAAACTTCACAGCCTTTTTAATAACAATCAGAATAATGACTTCTACAATTTAAAAGAACCTGAAATTGAAGACGCAGATAAAACATTTCTTACGTCGGTCGTAAAAGTTATTGAAGAAAATATTTCATCCGGGGATTTAAACGCTTCCTTTTTAGAAAAGGAATTCTTTTTAAGTAAAATGCAGTTGTACCGCAAATTAAAAACCCTTACGAATATGACCCCGGGAGAATTTATAAAATCCATTCGTTTAAAAACGACTGCCAATCTTTTGCGTACCACAAATTTGAATGTGCTGGAAATATTTTTCAGAACAGGTTTTAATAATCAATCCTATTTTTTCCGGGAATTTAAGAAACGATATCAATGTTCTCCAAATGAATATAGGGAGCAAAATCATATTTCGGAATAATGACATTTAAGAATTCTTCAGACGTTAAAAGCAGGTTCATTCAATGAATGCTATTTGAACACTTTTTTATTTTTAGTTTTCTAAACAAATTTTCAAATTATTTCAAATTATTTTTTCTGATTTCTCAAATTCAGCCTCGTTTACACGACAAATGAATGCATAGTACAGTGAAATGTTACCATAGTGCACCTAATCTGCCCTGGCAAAAAGTA
>JBBSSE010000480.1:0-2775 GCA_038242375.1 Chitinophagales bacterium | reverse complement strand
GATTGGCCGGGTATCTTTTTAGTTGAATTCTGAATATTGATATTCGTATCCGGAAGGTTTGGCTGTTGAGCAAGCTGGGGTTGAACGGTATCTCCATTAAAATAAGGAATAGCTATCCATAAGCCGAAACCTAATACAGCAGCGGCGGCCAAAGAACGGAACAGGATGATTCTACCCGTTATTCCGGCATGTTCTTTCCTCAACAATGATTTTTTATCCGGAAAAGAAATTGGACCATTCTTGATTTTCGCCTGCCCGATCAATAAGAATTCTTCTTTTAATTCAGTATGTTTTTCAAGAAAATTCTTTGTTTTTCCTTTCTGCTCTATTGTTAATTCCCCATCATGGAATAATACAAAAATCTCCTCGTAATTCTGTTCGTGTATAAATTCTGTTGCGGTCGTTTTAAGAAGGAAGGATTTATCTACGATTTGGAATGATTCATCCGGTTTAATTATGGTACTATTGATCATATCAAACTCCTCTTCCAATTCAGGATTTTCCTTTATAAATTGTTCTACTTCACTCCTTTCCTCCTGTGATAATTCATTATCAGCATACAGTAAAAAGAATTCTTCGTAGTTATGTAAATTGATATTCATTTCTAAAGCACATTTTCAGGTTTCACTAAATAACTTTTTAATTGTATTCTTGCGCGGTGCAAATAAACTTTTACCTGGCTTAGGCTTAAAGAAGTAATCACCGCGATTTCATCATAAGAATACCCTTCATAATCTTTTAGCAGAACAAGGCTCCGTTGCGTTTCACTTAATTTATAAAGAGCCTCATTCAAAATCTTTTTTACATTGTTTTGCGGTTGATATGTCTTTTTTGTACAAGAAGAGAAATCATCCTGAAGCGTCACTTTTTTATTTTTCCGGATCAGGTCGATCATCTGATGATAGGCAACCGTAAATAAATACGATTTGCTGCTTTCATTTTCTACTTTATCCCGGTTGATCCATAATTTTTCAAAGGAAGACTGTACCACATCTTTGGCATCTTCTTCATGGCGTATGTTTTTTAAAATAAACCGGTATACATTATCTGCATAAAGGCCCACGCATTCGTTATATTCTTTCTCTGTCATAAAATCAATCGGTAAAATTAAGATTACATCCGCATTATTTAGAGGTTATACGTAGCATGATAATGAAAAGTTACAATTTTTTAAAAAAAATTTACTTTATTCGAAAGATTTTATTTTCCGGCAAAAAATTAATACAAAATTAATCCTGTCAACATCAGAACAATCGTTTGATGGTTATTCTTTCACAGAATAAAAACTATCAATTTTGAACTAAGTTTGCACAAACAAAAATATAGTCAATATGAATCAGAAATTCGCGGAACGCATCGGAAAAGAAATAGAAGAAATTAAAGAAGCAGGACTTTATAAAACTGAACGGGTGATTACCAGTGACCAGGGCGCTGAAATTGAAGTAGGTGGAAAAAATGTTTTAAATTTTTGCGCGAATAACTATCTCGGTTTGTCTGCCAATCCTAAAGTGATCGAAGCTGCAAAAAATGAAATTGACGAACGTGGTTATGGACTTAGCAGCGTTCGCTTTATTTGTGGTACACAGGACATTCATCTTGAATTGGAAAAGAAGATTGCGGAATTTTTAGGAACAGAGGATTCGATTTTATATGCAGCTTGCTTTGATGCGAATGGTGGTGTATTCGAACCTTTATTTGGTGCGGAAGATGCCATCATCTCTGATGCATTAAATCACGCAAGTATTATAGATGGTGTTCGTTTATGCAAGGCACAGCGTTATCGCTATGCCCACAATGATATGGCAGACCTGGAAGAACAACTGAAAGCAAGTCAACATTTGCGCAGCAGAATCATTGTTACAGATGGTTCCTTTAGCATGGATGGTACAATTGCACAATTGGATGTAATCTGTGACCTCGCGGATAAATACGATGCGATTGTTATGATTGATGAATGTCACTCTACCGGATTTATTGGAAAAACAGGAAGAGGTACACATGAATATCGTGGGGTAATGGGAAGGATCGACATCATAACCGGTACACTTGGAAAAGCCCTTGGTGGTGCAAGCGGTGGCTTTACATCCGGCAAAAAAGAGATAATCGAAATGCTTCGTCAGCGCAGCCGGCCTTACTTATTTAGTAATACCGTAGCTCCCAGCATTGTAGGTGCTTCTATTGCTGTATTTGATATGTTGAGTCAAACAACTGATTTAAGGGATAAACTGGAATATAATACGAAATTTTTCCGCGAGAAAATGACCGCAGCCGGTTTTGATATAAAGCCCGGTGATCATCCGATCGTTCCCATCATGTTGTATGATGCAGTAATAGCACAAAATTTTGCCACGAAATTATTAGATGAAGGTATTTATGTCATTGGATTCTTCTTCCCTGTAGTAGCAAAAGGACAGGCAAGGATTCGTGTACAGATAAGCGCAGCTCATGAACAAGAGCATTTGGATAAAGCGATCGAAGCTTTTACCAAAGTGGGTAAAGAACTGGGCGTGCTGAAATAAGAAATATTTATTTAAGAAAGGCCGGGGTAATTGATGCCCCGCCTTCCTCAAATTTTGCAGGATAAAAGATTTGGGGTATGAGATTTAAAATGAATTAACCTGAATTCTCCCAAAAAAATACCTGAAAATATCTTTTGTCAGGACATACTGCTGGAAATTAAAACGATTATGACAGAAAACGAAGCAATTTTTAAGGCGAAAGCAACTATTAAAAGTGCTGACCTCGAACATAGAAAAAAAATAAATTTCAACATTG
>JBBSSE010000479.1:0-2786 GCA_038242375.1 Chitinophagales bacterium | reverse complement strand
CAATACCAGCTTACTTTTGATAATCAGGAAAAAATCATAGCAGATTATGTTGTGCTGGCAATTCCTTTTACTATGCTTCGGAATATTCCGATGAACCTCAAATCTCTGACGGCTGAAAAGAAAAAAGCAATCAACGAACTGGGCATGGGAAATAATACAAAACTGGTTTTGGCGTATGATGGCTCTCCCTGGAAAGAAGCTCCGAACCTGGCTACCGGCCGCCTTTGCCAGGCAGAGATAAGTAATGGCTGGGATGGCGGCTATAATAAAGATCCGCGAAATCCCTTTGGAGTTTACGTTTGTTATTTTGGCGGAGATCCTTCTCAGAAACTGAGTGATATTTCATTTAAAAATCCTATTTCACCGCCCTCACATGTATGGAAAACTGAATTGCCGGATGCAACTGTAACAAGACTTAGCAAGCAGTTGGATAAATCGTTTCCCGGTTCTCACAAAAAATTTATTAATAAACATGTGTTTGTAAACTGGATTCAATACCCCTACACCAAAGGGAGTTACAGTTGCTATAAAACCGGCCAATGGACCACCATTGCCGGAGAAGAGATCAAACCTGCAGACAATGTATTTTTTGCCGGAGAACATTGCAGCAGGGACTTCCAGGGCTTTATGAATGGCGGAGCAGAAACCGGGCGTATAGCAGCCGAAGCGATTTTAAAGAAATTTGCATAAATCCATTTGCTGTTTTAGTAAATCAGTTCTTCGGAATGCAAGGATGTGCATCCTTCAAATTTGATGGTATTTGCCTAATTTCGCACTTTTTAATAAACTATTTTTATTCATGCGCATCATTTCGTACAATGTAAATGGCATCAGATCCGCCATAAAAAAAGGGTTTATCAAATGGCTTGAAACATCACCTGCAGATATAGTATGTCTTCAGGAATTAAAAGCTCATGAGTGCGATATTGATAAAGAGCTTATAGAATCCACCGGGTATAAACCGTATGTTTTTTGTGCCCAAAAAAAAGGATATAGTGGCGTTGCCATCCTATCAAAAACAAAACCTGACTACCTTGAATATGGGCACAATAACGAACAGAGCGACCTGGAGGGAAGAGTGATCCGCGCAGACTTTGGAGATGTAACCGTCATCAATGCTTACTTTCCATCAGGCACTACCGGGGGATTAAGACAGGATTATAAATATCAATGGCTGGATGAATTCATGGAGTATATCAATGATTTAAGAAAAACCCGTCCACAGGTCATTATCTGTGGCGATTATAATATCGCTCACACAGAAATAGATATTCATAATCCAAAAGGAAATAAAAAGAACAGTGGATTTTTACCCGAAGAAAGAGCCTGGTTTGACCGTTTCTTTGAAAACGGATTTGTAGATAGTTTCCGTCATTTAAATAAAGAACCACATAACTATTCCTGGTGGAGCGTGATGCGACCTTCCGTCAGATTGGAAAATAAAGGCTGGCGCATCGATTATATTTCGGTTACGGAAAATCTGAAAGAAGCTATCCTGGATGCACAAATTCTTCCGGACATAAAACATAGTGATCACTGCCCCATTTTTTTAAAACTAGATATATAAAGATGTACACAGTAAATATTACAACAAAAGTTGACAATGAAATCCTTCCTGATTGGCTCAAATGGCAAAAGGACATTCATATTCCCACGTTGATGGGCACCGGTTGTTTTAATCTATACCGGTTTCAGCAATTACTTGGTCAGGACGAAGCGGATGGAAAAGTATTCGTACTTCAACTGGTAACACGTACAAAAGAAAGTTACCAGATTTTCCTGGATAAATTTGAGAATAAACTTAAAAATGACTCCTTTTTAAAATGGGAAGAAAAGTGTTTCGAATTCCGTTCTCTTTTACAGAACATAGACTGACAGAACTTTTCAGGCAATCTGAATGAAAAAATAGAGGCTAAAAAATGACAGTTAAAACCTGAAATCCTTAACAGTATTGCATTACAAGAATTCCATGCCGATCATCAGCCCTTATCGGTACAATAAAAAAACAGTTAACATCCTTGCTACTTACGGTTTTCAAAGGAAAAATGAAATAAAAAAAACAATCGAAAATATTTTATTAGATTGAAAAACCTTCTATATTTGCCCTGTTAAAAAATCAAATAAAAATATTATGAACAAAGCTGAACTAATCGCAAAAATTGCGGATGATGCAGAAGTTACCAAAACTCAGGCTAACGCTGCCCTTGATTCTTTTACTAATGCTGTAACTAAAACCTTAAAAGGTGGCGGGAAAGTAACTTTAGTAGGATTTGGGACTTTCTCCGTTAGTAAAAGGGCTGCCCGAAATGGCCGTAATCCTCAAACTGGCGAAGTCATTAAAATTAAAGCTAAAAAAGTAGCTAAATTTAAAGCGGGTAAACAATTAGCTTCGAAAATATAAATTTTCGAGAAAATTCCTCAAAGCAAGATGCAATCGTGTATCTTGCTTTTTTTTTGAACAATTTTGAACAGTATTTAATTTTAAAAATCTATTTTAATGGGACGCGGAGATAAAAAAACAAAGAAAGGTAAAATTTTTATGGGCTCTTTTGGTAAATCAAGACCAACGACTACGAACATAAAAAGATCAGAATCAGAAAAAAAGTCTGAAAAATCTGAAAAAACAGAAAAGTAATATTTAAGGAGCGAGCCTTTTTATCTGCCAGTTACTTTGCTGGTCTTGAGAATATTGGATCCTGTCATGCAGGCGTCCTGGTCTTCCCTGCCAGAATTCCATTAACCGGGGTTGCACATTGTAGCCGCCCCAGTTAATGGGTCTTGGGACT
>JBBSSE010000478.1:0-2800 GCA_038242375.1 Chitinophagales bacterium | reverse complement strand
CATCGCTCAAAATGCCGGTGGAAATATTATCAATCCCGATCGCATGTGGCATTACACAGAAGGAATAAAAAACTGGGATCCAATCTGGAAAGATCACGGAATCAGAATTCTACCGGGCCCGTCCTCTATGTGGTTTGATGCATTGGGAAATCGATTACCAGTGCCGCTATTTCCGGGATTTGATACTTTGGGAACACTGGATCACATCATGAAAACAGGCTATGATTATTCCTGGTTGATCTTAAATCAAAAAATAATTAAAAAGGAATTTGCTCTTTCGGGATCAGAACAAAATCCCGACCTAACTAATAAAGACTACAAACAAGTATTGGGAAGAGCTTTTGGTAAAAAAGCACCGGCTCCTGTGGAAGCATTTAAGGAACATGGAGAAGATTTTATTGTGAAAAACAATTTAGAGGATTTAGTGATTGGAATGAATCAGCTATCTGAAGGAGTAAAGTTGGATTATGAAAAAATTAAGGCTGAATTAATTGCACGCGACATGCAGACCGAAAATAAATTCTGTAAGGATATGCAGGTAACTGCCATCCGCGGAGCAAGAAATTATATCGGTGATAAATTGATAAGAACCGCTCCCCTGCACAAAATACTGGATCCATCTGCCGGCCCCTTAATCGCCGTAAAAATTCATATCCTTACAAGAAAAACCCTGGGTGGGCTGGAAACGAATTTGAATGGACAGGTACTGAATGCTAATGGAAATCCGATAGCAGGTTTATATGCTGCAGGTGAGGTAAATGGATTCGGTGGTGGAGGCATGCACGGCTACCGCGCATTGGAAGGATCATTTTTAGGGGGCTGCATTTTTTCAGGCAGAACAGCAGGAAGAAATGCGGCTGAAAATGGATAGGATAAAAGATAGTTTATACAAATTCTGTTATCCGGTTATCTCCGGACTTTGCGAATGATCGCTGATTTGAATATCCACAAAATGGTTAAAGGACACTTCATTAATTTCTTTGGTGGAATTAATCTCTCCCTGGATGATCCGGTTATTTTTAAAATCAATTGTAAGAATATTATCTTTTAAAACAACATTCTGTAATGTATTCCATTCAATGTTTCTTTTTGGAAAATTAGTTTTTGTAATACCTTCTTTTTTAAAAAGAAAGACAATCTTTTGCATGGCTGCCTGGAAGACAATTCCCAGCAGGATACATAGCCCTGTTATCAAATACTTTTGCACTCCCAACCAGCCAAAAGCGAGAATAAAAAAGAAAAATCCTTTGTCGTCAAAAAGATAGATTGCTTTATGAACCTTCCGGCGATACACACGTGTCAGCAAATAAACAAAAACAAGGATGATGGCTCCTAATGCTTCTACAAACCAATCATTATAAAATAAGAGAAAAGAAAAACCGGCAAGGCTGATGACTAAAGCGAACCAGTTAAAAAGGCGATAGGAATTTTTCTTTTCATTCTTTATTTCAATCTCAAACTGTTGCATGCTTCAGGTTTGAGGCAATCAAGAGATTACATAATTTAAACAGAATCCGCGCACCAACATTTTCATCCCATTCATTATTACTCGTGCCTACTTCATTCAAATCGAACCCAATAAGTTCGCGGCCACTTTCCAGTACTTTCCTGAATAAATAATAAACCTGTTGGGTTTCAAATCCTCCCTGAACCGGCGTACCAGTGTTCGGACAAAGTTTTGGATCCAGGCCATCTATATCAAAACTGATATATACTTTTTGCGGTAGTTTGCTCACAATGTCATCCGTGATGGATTTCCATGTTTCACCTTCATAACCACGTTCCTTAATCTCTTTATCGAAAAAAGTTGTGATACGGCCATTGCTGTTTTTACTATATTCCATTTCACCCAGGGAATAATCACGCGTGCCGACCTGGACCAATTTTATCAGTTCCGGTATTTCTACCAAAGCATTGTACATAATAGATGCATGAGAATATTTTAAATCTTCGTAAGCTTCGCGCAGATCCGCATGAGCATCAATTTGCAGAATTCCAAATTCACCATATTTTTCTGCAATGGCTTTATAATAACCCAATGGTGTACTATGATCGCCTCCTACGAGGCCAACTAATTTCCCCGCATCTAAAAGTTCCTTTGTTTGTTCATAAACCCATTCGTTCAGAAATATTGCACCCTCATTCAAATCCCTCAACACCTTGCACATGAACTTATTGTTTTCAACCAATTCACCTTCAGAAATATAATTAATATACAATTCAGCTTCTTTGCGCAAATAATCACTTTTTTGCAGGACACTCTTATTCATATCGCGCATAAAAATCCCATGCTTCCATCCATCCTGAATGTCATCATCTGAAAGATCAACCTGCAAACTTGCTTTAAAAATATGTTCCGGAGCACGGGCAGTTCCCGCTCCATAACTTACTGAAACTTCCCAGGGCACAGGCAGTAAGACCACTTTTGCTTCTTCTTCGGAAAAGGGAAGTCCGAAAATATTGTTATTGGGATTACCTACAGAGTTCGGATCAAAATTTTCAAGGGCTGACATGGGTTATTATTTTTTTTAGGACGGCAAAGGTAGGGAAAAATGGGTTTGAGGTTTGAGTTATTGGGTTGTAGGTATTAGGTTGAATGCCTTCGGCGTTGAATACTTCATGTTGAATGCCCTCGGCGTTGAACAAACTAAAAACTATTAACTACAAACTTTGCAGACAACTCCTAACTTTAAACTCCTAACTACTAACTGGCTTTTACCACCCCCAGGGATCTTCAGGGTTGTCAACTGGTTTAGTCAGATCAAATGTTACAGTGAAAATCCGATCTGTTCCGGTTCTT
>JBBSSE010000477.1:0-2810 GCA_038242375.1 Chitinophagales bacterium | reverse complement strand
GTACTCATAGGTGTCAGGTTAATGTCTTTACTGCCTACATAGCTGGTGGCACTCGGACTTTCTTTCCTCGAGTAATTGGTATAACCGGTAATGGTTACCTGTTCCAATTGACTAATAATCGCGTTCAGGGTTATTGTAATATTTTCTGTCTTTCCTACTTTCACATTCTTCGTTTCAAATGACACATGTGAAATGATCAGCTCCTCACCTTCTTTGGCTTCCAGGGAGAATCTGCCATTTTCATCCGTCGAGGTTGCTCTCGTTTTGTTTCCTTTCACCTGAATAGTTGCACCTACAACCGGATCTCCTTTTCCATCTATTATTTGGCCACGAATAGGCGCTGCCTGCAGTTCTTCCTTTGGATGAACTGCGCTGTTAATATTTTGCGCAGGCTTAATGATGACCGTTGTTCCAATAATTGAATACGTAAAAGGCTGATTTTTAAAGCACATCTTAAGCACATCTTCCACCTGTGAATTTTTGACATTGAGATCTACCAACTTCGCCCGTTGGAGCATCTTAGTGGTATAAAGAAATTCATAGCCGCTTTGCTTTCTTATTTCGCTAAATACTTTTTCTAACGGCGCTTTTGTTACTGTCAGCGTAATGTTTTGGGAATATCCATTTGCGCTGGCTGTCATGCATGTCGACAAAAGGATAATAACGGTAAGCTTCATGATTGTCATGATTTTATTTGAATTAGGCTTTCTATGAAAATTATTTCCATTGGGAAAGATAAAGGTAAAAAGCCTGAGACGATTCGATACCATAGCTTAGTTTTGAGGGTTAATTAAATTATTTTTTTTACTGTAATTTGCTTTTAATTCTTAAATGCTCCGGAACGACGGCTGGAGATTCTTTCTATTTTATTCATTAAATGAGTTTTTCAAATTCGTTTTAAGGAACTTTACTTACGGTTATTTTTCTTCCCTCCACTTCAAATTTTAAGGCTTGGGTGGCTTCCAATCTTTTCAGTAATTCTGAAACATTTTTCTGCCTGGACATATTTCCTCCAAAATTTAAATCCTCCACACTTCCTTTATATTCAATTTGCACATCGTACCACCTTGCCACTTCTTTCATGATGTTTTTAATATTTTCATCATTAAAATTGAATCGTTCATTTTTCCATGCCATCACATCTTCTACGTTCACATTTCTATTAATGCCTAGTTTTCCATTACCTCCGTCCACCGCTTGCTCGCCAGGTTTAATGATTGATGAAGCCCCATTGTTTGTAACAACTTTTACACTTCCCTCCAACAAGGTCACTTTTATTTCATCCTCATCACTATAAGAATTCACATTAAAATGAGTTCCGAGAACTTCCGTTGATAATCCTTTTGATTTAACAATAAATTTCCTATTCCGGTCGTGTGCAACTTCAAAATAAACCTCCCCGGTAACCGAAACTTCCCGATCAATTCCATCAAAAGCAACAGGGTAGGTGATGGACGATGCGGCATTCAGCCATACGCGCGATCCGTCGTTGAGAACCATATTAATTACCCTGCTGCCAGTGGGGTTCGTCAATGTATTTAGCACTAACCCTGTAAATCCATCCTGATCTCCCGAAGCATATTTAATATGCCCATCGGCTGTTTTGGTTAATGCAATATTATTTTGCAAGGCAAGAACGCCACTTTTTATACTGTCTATTGCGATGCTTTGCCCGTTTCCGAGGGTGATGGTTGCATGACTCACAGTTGGAGCCGCCACATCATGCGCATTTCCGGTAACCACTTTCGACAAGGCAGATGAAGGAATATTTTTTTCGTTATTGATAAGAAAATATCTGCCAATACCAAGGAGGAAAATAACGGATGCCGCTGCTATCCACCAATGCTGTTTTGTAATCCGGAAACTTTTTCCCCTTCTTCCAAAAATCCTATCTTCTGCTTTACTCCAGTCTTTCCTGTATATTTCTTCAGGAATCTTATCTTCATAAAGTGAATAAACAACATCTTTTATCACTGAATCATTTTCCAAAATTCCGGCTAATGCCCAGAATTCCCTGACTTCCTCAGGCGTGGCTTTATCATTAATAAAGCGTTCGTACAATAGTAAAAAACGGCTTTGATTATCCGACATTATTCAGGCTTTATACATACACTACGTCATGAGAGATGCTGAATAACTATTGAAAAATTTATTTATTTTTTTTTAAGGAAGAATTGATCAACAGGAAGGAAAGAAAAGAAGCGAAGAGAGAGTTTCCCGCAGATTTTCTTGGAGAGAGTTTCTCGCAGATTTTCGCAGATGGAGGGCACACGGATTTCCGCTGATTTTCCAAAAGAGGTTTTAAGATTGAAGAATATTAAATGAAAATTAAAATTGCATTTTCATCTTTAAAAAGAAAAAATACAAGACTAAAAAAGAGTACGCCACAAATCACAAAGAACACAAAGGATTTTTTCCTTCGGGAATAGGAGAGTTTCCCGCAGTATTTCGTGGAGAGAGTTTCTCGCAGATTTCCGCAGATGGAGGGCACGCGGATTTTCGCGGATTTTCCAAAAGAGGTCTTCATATTGAAGAATATTAAATGAAAATAAAATCGCACTTTCAAAGTAGAAAAACACAAGACTTAAAAGAGTACATCACCAGGCATACAGAACACAAAGGATTTTTCCTTCGGAAATAGAAGAGTTTCCCGCAGATTTTCGCAGAAGAGCACAAAAAAGTTATTTCCTTTGGAATAAAATGAAAAGAATTTCGCATCGAAAATCTCTGATATCACGGCTTAACAAAACTTAGTTGAGGATTCTAAAAATCATTTTTTTAATAAGGTTAGTAAGGTTAGACGGACTGGG
>JBBSSE010000476.1:0-2818 GCA_038242375.1 Chitinophagales bacterium | reverse complement strand
TTAATTGAAGAATAATGGAAATTGTGTGGCAGGAAAATGCCTGGGATGATTATTTATTCTGGCAAAAGAATGATAAGCAAAAGTTGAAAAGAATAAATCAATTGATCCGGGATTGCCAGAGAAATAAATTTGAGGGTATTGGAAAACCCGAACCTTTAAAGGAAAATCTAGCTGGATTTTGGTCACGTAGAATTGATAATGAACACAGGTTAATTTATAAAATTCAGGAAAACAGGCTACATATCATTCAGTGCCGGTTTCATTATTAAAGAAAATCTGAAATTATTGCCTCCAATAGAAAAAGCATAAATTTTAATCTTAGTATTCTAAAACTGGTTTCTTTTGTTTATAAATTGGATAATGAGACAGAAACAATTGTGCAAGAAGGTAAACAAAGTACATTTATGAATACAACAGAAATTTTTCCTAAAGGCCAGCCATTACCAAAAGAGTGGTTCTCCGGAAACGCTTTTTTAACACCATTAGTTTCAAAAGATAAGAACAATGAATTTTCTGCAGGAAGTATCGTGTTTGAACCTGGTGCTCGAACGAATTGGCACACGCATCCAAAAGGACAAGTGCTTATTGTTATTGAAGGAGAAGGTTTTTACCAGGAGAAAGGGAAGCCTGCACAGCGCATAAAAAAAGGTGACATTGTGAATATTCCTGAAAATGTAGAGCATTGGCATGGGGCATCTGCAATCAGCAATATGACTCATATTGCAATTACTAATTACAAAAATGATGTTCAGGTAATTTGGCTTAAACCTGTAACAGACGAAGAATACAATATGGTAAACTGACCGTCAAAGAGCAGGGGGTATCAGGTCGTCAACATGTAGTCCTTTTTGCTTTTTGATCAACTCGATTTTAATTTTATTTAGAAAGAAATATTTGGTGGAACACCAACCATGGCAGCCGATAAACTTGGATTCTTCAACATTTATTATTTGCTTTTCTGCCAACAATAATTTTTAATTTTAGGATGGATTATGATTATTGATACGAATCATGTTTGGGCAACAGCGGGAACTCTTCTAATTCGAAAATAAATACTGCATTTTTTTGAATTCTTTTTTCTTCCAGGTCTTGTGCTTCATGAACCATCATTTTCAATGGAAAAAAACTTTTTTCTTAAATTTTTTTAACGACTCCCCGATTTGATTTTTTTTCATTTAGCTTTGCCCATTAATGCAACTATCCACAAAACATCTCCTGGGCATTAAAGATTTGCTTCGAAGTGATATTGATTTAATTCTATCTACAGCCAAACAATTTAAAGAAGTTTTACAGCGCCCTATCAAGAAAGTTCCTTCCCTGCGGGACACAACAATTGTCAATTTATTTTACGAAAACTCTACGCGTACAAGAATATCTTTTGAGCTGGCAGAAAAAAGATTGAGTGCTGACACGCTCAATTTTGCGGCTTCCAGTTCATCTGTTTCCAAAGGGGAAACTTTACTTGATACAGTGAATAATATCCTTTCTATGAAAGTAGATATGGTCGTGATGCGGCATAGTGCCAGTGGTGCGCCCCACTTTCTGGCAAAGCATATTCCGGCGGCTATCATTAATGCAGGTGACGGTATTAACGAGCATCCCACGCAGGCCTTATTGGATGCCTTTTCCATCCAGGAAAAATGCGGAACGCTTGAAGGGAAAAAAATAGTATTGGTAGGAGATATCATGCACTCGAGAGTTGCACTTAGTAATATTTACCTTCTTAAAAAAGCGGGTGCAGAAGTGATGGTTGCGGGTCCGCCAACGCTCATTCCCAAGTACATCAAAGAAGCCTTTGATATACAAGTGGAATATAATCTTCGGAAAGCCCTTGAGTGGTGCGATGTGGCCAATATTTTACGCATTCAATTAGAAAGACAAAACCAGGTATTATTTTCCAGTTTAAGAGAGTACAATCTCACTTATGGAGTAAACAGGAAATTGCTGGATAGTTTAAATAAAGAAGTCATTATCCTTCATCCCGGTCCGATCAACAGGGGCGTGGAGATTGACAGTGATGTAGCTGATTCGCAGCAATCCATTATTTTGCAGCAGGTAGAAAATGGCGTGGCAATTAGAATGGCTGTATTATATTTGTTGAGTAATAATCAAAATATTGTATAGCTTCATTTTAAAATAAATCCACTATTTATGGAAAGAATTTGCTTGTTTCCCGGCACATTTGACCCGGTCACTTTTGGCCATACTGATATTATAGACAGGGCACTCCCTTTATTTGATAAGATGTACATTGGCCTGGGAAGAAACATCAATAAAGTTCCCATGTTTTCCGAAGAACAAAGATTAAAATGGTTGCAGGAAATCTACCGGCACGAGCCAAAAATAGAAGTATTGGCTTATGACGGATTAACAGTGGATTGCTGTAAAGATGTAGGAGCCAATTTTATATTAAGAGGTATCCGGTATGTAAATGATTTTGAGTATGAAAAAGCCATAGCAGATATGAACAGAAGTTTACAAAATAGTGTGGAAACTGTTTTTTTAACCTGTCTTCCAAAATATACGTCCATAGCAAGTACACTTATCCGGGATGTATTAAGAAATGGTGGCGATGTGTCGCAGTGGCTGCCTGATGCAGTGAATGCCACTTTTAAAGATAAGATAAACACTATGTAATCAGACTCTTTTCTGCTTTTATTTTATTAAAAGATGGATTAATCTTCAACCGTTTTTTTATTTAATCATCCTTAAATTCTTCTATGCCTATCTGGTTTAACAAAAATATTTCTCTTGATGAAATAAACGCCCTGAATAAGAATACCATGGCGGAGTTCTTAGAAATGAATTGGGTAGAAAT
>JBBSSE010000475.1:0-2820 GCA_038242375.1 Chitinophagales bacterium | reverse complement strand
CCATTCTTTCGCGGAATATACAGAGATCGGAAAAGGACCGATCTCTACGATTGTCCACAGATTTTGTTCACTTGCCTCTATTTTCTTTTGATGTTCTTTCTGTTTCGTTATATCATGCAGTGTTCCGATTAATTTTATAGCCAAACCGCTTTCATCATAGATTACTTTGGAATAATTTTTTACCCAAATAATATTCACTGATTGTTGAATGATGCGATATTCAATCTCCATCCTGCCTTTCTTCAGAAGTTGTGGCATGAATTCATTGACCATGTAAGGAAGTTCTTCGGGATGCACACTTTCATTCATTTCCTTAAGTCCTAAAAGAGTGGATTTTTCAAATCCAAGGAGTTCGGCAAATTTAGTGGAATGGGTGATTTCCTGTAACGGGATATCAAATTCCCACAGGCCGATCTGAGCCGTTTCTATTGCCAGCAATAATCGCTCTTCTGTATTTCTTAATTTTTCTAAAAGCAGATATTCTTCTGTAATATCCTGTAATATTCCTCCGAATCGAAAGACTTTAATTTCATCATTAAATTGTGCTTTTCCTTTAGCCAGCAACCGTCGCTTCTCATTTGTCACGGGGTTTACAATGCTATATTCTATTTGATACATTCCGTCGGAACCGG
The DNA here is from genome assembly GCA_038242375.1 of Chitinophagales bacterium. Classification (GTDB taxonomy): domain Bacteria; phylum Bacteroidota; class Bacteroidia; order Chitinophagales; family Chitinophagaceae; genus Ginsengibacter. The sequence continues at coordinate 2,188 of JBBSSE010000475.1, read as the reverse complement.
GTTTTATAGTTTCATCTATCTTACTAATGACACATTTCCGATCTTCCTCCACAATAGTCTTTAGTAAATCATCTAACCGAACTTCCTCTCCCGATAAACCAAACCATTCACGGGCACGACTATTTAAAGTGATTTTATATGTAGTTGTATTTAAATTCCAGGTGCCTAATTCCGCGGCATCAATAATGTAATTTAATTGTTCAGCATGCTCGCTTACCTCTTCAAAAAGTTCTGAATTATCCACCGGGCACTCTTCAATTTGAATTCCCGTTAGTAGAACACCTGCGGGCATTCCAAATTCGTCCACCACACAGATTAAACTAAATGTCCAATATGCCTGCTTTTCCTTTTTATTTTTAGAAAAGCACATTAATTTATTTTCAATAAGAATTGATTCTCCTGTCCGGATCACCTGTTCAATAGCCGGCTGCAGAACTTTCCAACCACGGGGTAAGAGTTTTTTGGCAGAAATGCCCAATAGATCGATGGAGTTTCCGGCCTCCTCAAGCACGATCCCCGCGGCATCATTATAGAAGATAATCAGATCAGAACCCCAATATAAAAAAGACGGAAGTGGATTGCGTAAGAGTGTGTTAAGGATATTGCGTAACTCAGAAGGCCATTTCTCAGATGGGCCTAAACTTGTTTTTTTCCAATCCTTTTCGCTGGTTCGTTTGCCCATCTCACCAGTTGCCGGGAATGGATATTTAACAGCGGATACATCACCCGGTAAATTTCCCATCTAAGGTTGTTATATTTTTGAAATCGTCTAATAAAGTTAATAGAATATTTTCTAAAACTTTTCTAAAATTCCAAGACTAAAAAGCGCGAAATCATACTTTACCGGATCTTTTTTATCAAATTTCCCCAAAGCAAGCGTAAGTTCCTCTGCTGCCCGCCAATCAACCTGGCTTCTATGAAGAAGGCCAAATTTCCTGGCAACTCTTGCAACATGCACATCTATCGGGCAAATCAACTGCGATGGTGAAATTGATTTCCAGATACCGAAGTCCACGCCTTTATTGTCATTCCTGACCATCCATCTCAAATACATGTTCAAACGTTTACAGGCAGAGTTTTTTTTAGGTGCTGCAATATGTTTTAAGGTGCGATGAGGCACATCTTCCAAAGAAAAAAAGTAATCGTAGAAATGATTGAGGGATTTTTGAATCGTGCTTTCTGACGGATCACCAGATTGGAGTGTTTTCTGATTAAAAAAAGCACTTTCCAGGGAAGTATGATTTGAATAGTGATATTTGAAAAAAGAAATAAAATATAACAGATCCGTATCATTAAATGTACGGTGGCAAAATCCCAATAATTTTTTCAAATCTTTATCCTGGTGATTCAAACAAAAATCGTGGGGAGCATTATCCATTAATTGCATTAAGCTAATAGACTTATTGATAATGGTTTTCCGGATTCCCCAGGCAAAAATTGCCGCGAAGAAACCGGCAATTTCTACATCTTGTGTTTTTGAAAATAAATGAGGAATACAAACCGGGTCATCCTTAATGAAGGCTGGGTTATTATATTCGATCACTTTACGATCGAGAAAAGATTTCACATCTTTTTTTACCATCTTATTCATTTTCCGGATGCCCGGTTTTCCAATTACCCAATAGCGTTGTCCAGGTCCGCGATCAAATCATCCGCATCTTCTATTCCTACACTCAACCTGATCAAAGAATCTACCAGTCCATTTTTTAATCTTTCCTCTCTTGGAATACTCGCATGCGTCATGGATGCAGGATGACCGCACAAGCTTTCTACACCGCCCAGACTTTCAGCCAAAGAAAATAATTTTGTTTCAGAAAGCACTTTCATAGCTGATTCCTGGCTATCATTTTTTAATGTAAAGCTCATCATTCCACCATATCCGCGCATTTGCTTTTTGGCAATAGCATGGTTAGGATGATCTTCAAAACCACACCAAAAAACCTTATCTACTTTTGGATTATTTCTCAACCAATGAGCGATCTTCTCTCCATTTTCACAATGCCTTTGCATACGTACAGCGAGGGTTTTTAATCCTCTTAAAATTAAAAAGCAATCTTGTGGGCCTGGTACTGCACCGCAGGCATTTTGGATGAACGCCAGTTGATCTTTTAATTTCTCCTCCTTTACGATTAAACATCCATGAACAGAATCACTATGACCGCCAATGTATTTCGTGGCAGAGTGAAGT
>JBBSSE010000474.1:0-2821 GCA_038242375.1 Chitinophagales bacterium | reverse complement strand
TGCAGCACTTCTATATCCTTCTGCACAATGCACTACAATAGGTTTATTCGTTGACTCCTCTCTCCTACTCTCTCCCTTAATTCAGGTAAAGGAATATTTTTAGCATTTTCACTCTTAAGTTTTACTTCAGATAACTTGCAGATATCATGCAGAGCCAGGATAACTGTTTCAATTAGATAATGAAAGATTCACACTCGTAAATGACTCAATCGGGTAGAATTCATTGAGATAGAAATCACCAGGATGTAAATAAATCAGTGATTCAATTTTCTTTCTTCATCGCAGTCATTGGTTCCTGAGGTACGCTCATTGAACGGGTATAACAAGCGTCATCAATTATTGTCAGGATTAGTTTTTGATCTTTTATTTTAAATTGATAAATGCCAATAACATCGAGGTAGCATGGACTTATGCCTGAAAATTTCTGCAATGTCAAAGTATCTTCATTAATTTTAAATTTGCTGGTTTCTAAAATTTCGCCATTGAGAGTTAAAAAAACGGTATCTGTTTTAAATTCAAAAACACAATCCGCTGGGGATGGAATATTGAAAACTCCTTTCCACGAAGTATTTTGAATCTGGGCACTTAGGGTATTTGCACCCGGAAAAATTAAAAGAAACAAGATGGCAGTCATTAAAGTTTTCATTTGATTTGATGTTATGATTTTTCGTAAAAAATTTGCTTTTGAGATCTTCGTCTGGAAAAATAAAGATAGTATTAATATATTATTTTAAAACGTTTTATCAAAAAAAAAAGGACTTTTATTTTTTCCTGCCTTAACTAATTTTCTCTCACACCCAAAGGGGGAAAATAAAATTTATTACAAAATTCAAAAAAGCAATCAAGGATTAAAAAATATTTCCTAACCAGGACCGCCAACAGACAAAAACCTTATGCGATTATTAACCCGTAAAATAAAAAAAAGGGAAACTGCTTTTATCACTGTTTCCCTTTGTTTTTAAAAAATCTATCAGAATAAAATTAAAACTCCTTTATCGCATAACTCAAATCCAACACTTCTGTTGGAGTACCAAGCAAACCTTTGATAATACTCGCTCCAGCCGCACTTCTGTAGCCACCCGCGCAATGCACAATGATTGGTTTACCGGTTGGCAATTCCCCTACTCTTTCCCTTAATTCCGGTAATGGAATATTAATCGCATGCTCAAATATCTTCTTCGTTTTCACCTCCGGGGCATTGCGGATATCTACAATCGTATAGTTCTCCGGGTGGGATTTAAAAGAGTCCAGATCTACCTGTTCATCTTTTTCTCCTGCAATTTCCTTTGCCACAAAAGCTCCTTCAATTTGTCCTTCGTATCCGATAGATGCCGTTCTTGCAATCAGGCTTTCCAGTACTTTTTTGCTCTCTCCCACGAGATAGAATTTCTCTTTTGGAGAAACAATGCTACCCAGCCAGGTTTCAAATTTGGTATCATCCATCAGGTTAATTGCTTTGGCAAGATGGCCGTTCTTAAAATCGGCCTGATCGCGGGTATCAATCAGGATAGCAGCATTCAGGCTTTCAGGAAGTGAATCCTGAATAACAACTTTCTCAATAGAAGAAGCAAAATCCGGCGCGCCTTTTTTATTCAGCGCAACACTGTTGGTGAAATATTTTGGCACAAAAGGTTGATTTCCCAACAACTCTTGTTCAAATTCCTGCATAGTAATATTTTTCAGACTCCAGTTGCTTGCTTTTTCTGCTCCCATTGTACTCACATTTGCAGCGCTCAATCCTTTACCACATAGACTTCCCGCTCCATGTGCAGGATACACCAACACATCATCCGGCAAAGGCATCAATTTATCGCGCAGCGAATGATACATCTGACGGGCAAGTTCCTGGCGGGTGGCTGTGAGTGCTCCGGCGGTTTCTCTTAAATCCGGACGGCCACAATCCCCTATGAATAAAGTATCACCGGTAAAAACCGCCTGATCTTTTCCATCTTCATCAATCACCACTACACAAATACTGTCAGGCGAATGGCCGGGTGTATTCAGCGCTTTCAATACCGTTTTGCCGATTTTAATTGTATCGCCATCATCAAAAGAATGATGCTTGTATTCTGCTCCCAATAATTTACTGACATAAATTTTGGCGCCGGTTTTTTCAGCGATCTCTTTATGGCTGCTGACAAAATCAGCATGCGGATGTGTTTCGATAATGGTGGTTATTTTTGCTCCTTCTCTTTCTGCCAGGTCGTAATATGGTTGCGGATTACGGGCAGGATCTACGAGGGCTATTTCACCATCACTGATCAGAGCATAAGCGTAATGCGCTAAAAACTTGTCTTCAAATTGAATAATATTCATCATTACTATCTTTTTATTTACAAGGGTATCTTCTATAAAAGAGGATCCCATTTAGAAATTCCCATACCAAAGCGGGAGATTAATTCCTGCAAATTTAATTTTATAATAAGTAATAATAAAATTGGTTTTATAAAGAGATTTTTCAACACGATTTTTTCAACACGATTTTCACCAATTGAAGACGGTGGTTAAGGCCCGGTAATCGAAGTTTTTGTGGGTCGAGCAAAAGAAGAAGGAATACTAAAGAACATCTTTTTTCTCCTGAGTTGTCGCCTCGTAAACTTGTGGTTGATTTAATTTAAGCGTGGTTATTTGAATATTATGATCCTTTGCGTATGAAATGCATTGCTCTATAGACCAGGTTGCCAGCAAGCCGGCAGTGTCCCTAACAGCCTGTGCTTCCACGTTAGGTTGAATTAAACCACTCAACAATAACAAGAATGAAAAATATGAAAGTGCTTTCATCATGTACATTCATTTCTCAGTAAGATTTTCGAAATATTCA
>JBBSSE010000473.1:0-2823 GCA_038242375.1 Chitinophagales bacterium | reverse complement strand
TTTTTTCAGCAATTCTGCCCGTATCGGGCCTACGCCTTTTAAGTATTCAATAGGATTGGATAATATAGTGGCTATCTGACTGATTAAGATCTTATTTTAAGGATAAACTATTTTAAAAAAACTGCTCGATAACTCCAAATTTTAAACACGAATTTTAAGCTCGAATTACACGAATTCTACAAACTTCAACTTATGAATAACCTCAAAGTTATTTTTCTAAAAACACAGGCGGAGGCTCTTTGGATTACTCCTATGCAATTATAGCAAATTAAAAGGGAAGAATGAAAACCGCCTTTCAATAATCAAGAATTTGATCCTGAGATGATATCGTTCTGTCTGCTGACAACAATTGTTTAATTAAAATGCAAAAAGTTGATTCCTTATGTTGATAATGAATAACGTTTGTGGCTTATTTCCCAACTACTTAAAAGTAAAAAAGGATTCCATTTATCCGTCAAATAAAATATTTTTTATATTAACTCATATTCCCTGACAAACTCGTCCCGGCTTTTCTTCAAAATAATATTTGATGTCCAGTGTGAAGTCATCCCCTTTCAACAGAAGTTTCCAGAATTAGAAATGTCACTTCTTTTACATTCAAGTCATTTAACTCTTCAGGTATAATAATTTAGACGACTATTGTGTAATTGAAATTCTTCCCATTTGAAATAACGAAGTCTGCATTTAATTAGTCAAAAAAATGCTTTATATTTATCGATGTAAAACTTCCGGAAAATTGAACTCCGACGTCAACAAATCTATAATTCCGAGAACTACAAACTTCAAACTCCAAACTATAAACTTCAAACTACACCTCCCTATCCATCAGGTAATGAGCAAGCTCCTCCAATGGTTTCTTTCTCACAGAAATTACCGCTGTGTCTTCGAGGTGATTCATTGCAATTGTTAAGTATTTGCTTTTTAATTCTTTGGCCCATTCGTCCACTTTACATGCTTTATAAATCTCAATAACAGCTTCAACCTTTCCCGCATCATTTGTTTTTAACAGGCGATTTAATTCTTCCCGCTGTTCCGGCATAGCAACTTTTAAAGCCTGTAATAACAGAAATGTTTTCTTATTAGCAATAATATCACCACCAGGCTTTTTACCGAATTTTTCCGGATCTCCAAAAGCATCGAGGTAATCATCCTGGATCTGGAAAGCGATACCAAGATTTTTCCCAAATTCAAATAAATGTTGCTGATTCCCTAAACCCGCACCTCCGAGGATGGCACCCATTTGTAAACTTGCAGCAAGCAAAACAGACGTTTTCAGACTGATCATTTCCACATAATCTTCAAAATTCACACTTTCCTTTTCTTCAAAATCCATGTCAAGCTGCTGTCCTTCGCAAACTTTACGGGCTGTTTCATTAAACAAATCCAGTATTTTATGCAGGAACTCATTTCCGATTTTATTCAAATAACTGTAGGCCTTTACCAGCATCACATCTCCGGCAAGTAAGGCAGTGGATTCTCCAAACTTTGTATGAACCGTCGGCATTCCTCTTCTTAAAGGAGCTCTGTCCATGATGTCATCATGCACAAGCGAAAAATTGTGAAATAATTCAACTGCGATTGCTACATCGTATGCTGCATCTTTGATCTCATCAAACAATTGATTTCCCATCAGGCATATAACCGGCCTGATCCTTTTTCCTCCAAAGTTTAAAAGATATTGGGAAGCGTCGTATAATTTTTCCGGTTGTTCCGGAAAATGCCGCATATTAAATTTCTCATCGAATAGTACAGCAAGTTCCTTAAAAGATGCCAGTTCTTTATCACCGGAAAGAAATGTCTCCTTCTGATGATCTGCATGAATCTTATCCTTATAAATTGGTTGTTCTGACATTTAATACTTTTTTAGGTGGGGAAATAATATACCCCTTTTATTAGATTATTGAAAATATTCTTGAAAAACTTTCTTTAGATTGAATGTTTTTCTTCCGCTAAAAAATAAAATAAAATTGATTTGAATATTATTTCTTTTTTGACGACCTGCCTTTTTTAGGAACATTTTCTTTTTTGCTATTTTCCTCGCCCGGAATCCAGTCAAAATCAAGCTGGCGTTTTTCCAGGCTTGCAGATACTAATTTAATAGTTACTTTATCTCCCATCCGGAATTTCTTGCCGGTTCTTATTCCAACAAGAGAGTAATCTTTCTCATCATGCCGGAAATCATCGTATTCCGAAAGATCTTTGATATTCACTAATCCTTCACACTTTTCATTGACAGTTTCTACAAAGAAACCAAAGGAAGATACGCCACTGATAACTCCTTCCATTTCTTCACCAAGTTTATCCATCATAAACTCTACCTGTTTGTATTTATTTCCCGCTCTTTCCGCTTCCATGGCAGCTCTTTCCCTTTCACTGGAGTGCTTGCATTTTTCATCCATCCTCTTATCGGGTTGTACATTATCTTCCAGAATTTGTTGTAAAACCCTATGTACCATCACATCCGGATAACGCCTGATGGGAGATGTGAAATGGCAATAATTTTCAAACCCCAATCCGTAATGCCCGATGTTTTCTGTGGTGTAAATTGCTTTAGCCATTGTACGGATACCTAATTGCTCCAGCACATGCTGCTCCGGTTTTCCGTGTACATCTTTCATTAATTGATTGAAAGATCTTGCGATGGAATCATCATCTGTCGTGTCAAACGTGTATCCGAATTTTTTTGCGAATGCTACAAAGGGCAGCAGCTTTTCTTCATCCGGTGTATCGTGCACCCTGTAGGGAAATGGAATAGGTTTTTTATTGATCTTTATTTTCGACACATAGGTCGCGACTGTCCTATTGGCAAGTAACATAAACTCC
>JBBSSE010000472.1:0-2828 GCA_038242375.1 Chitinophagales bacterium | reverse complement strand
CTACGTATTTCCAGGGTTTCAAAATAAAAATCCAATTCTTTATTTCGAGCACTGGATCCGGGTGTGAGTAATACACGCACAACTTCCGCTTCTCCATTTGGATTAATGGTAAAATAAAGCACGCGCGTTTTATCACCACCTTTCGCTACGTCATAATCCTTATCCCGTGTGATGGCGGTTACATTAAAACGTTTCGCGTAGCTGATGCCTTTTTTGCCATCTACGTAGATCATATTATACGTGGTGCGCTCATCTCCTTTACGGAATACGGCCACATGAATAATGTCTTTCCCGATAAAAACTTTATCGGCTACCCTGACCACTTTCATGATTCCGGATTTGGTAAAAGCAATGATATCATCAAGATCGCTGCAATCGTCAATAAATTCATCCTTCTTCAATCCTGTTCCGATAAATCCTTCAGACCTGTTCACATAGATTTTAGTATTGGCAATGGCAACTGACTGTGCCTGGATGGTATCAAATAATTTGATCTCCGTTTTACGCTCACGCCCTTTTCCAAACTTTTTCAAGAGTTCTTCATAATAGGCAATCGCATATTCTGTCAGGTGTTCGAGATGATGATTTACATTTGTAATCTCGTCTTCGAGGGATTTAATCTGGTTGATCAGATCTTCAATATCCAGTTTGTAGATTCTACGAACAGGTTTCTCCGTTAGTTTCAGAATGTCTTCACGCGTAATATCTCTTTTCAAGATAACTTTAAAGGGAATAAAGGCATCATCGATCGCCAGGATTACCTTTTCCCAGGTTTCATGTTTCTTCTCTAATTCCTTATAGATCTTTTCCTCAAAGAATATTTTTTCAAGCGATGTGTAATGCCATTTTTCCAGTAATTCCCGCAGTTTGATCTCCAGTTCTTTTTTCAAAAGAAGGCGGGTATGATCTGCGGAATATTTCAACAATTCCGTTACACCCGGGAAGCGTGGTTTTTGGGCTTCAATAATACATGCATTGGGTGAAATGGAAATTTCGCAATCTGTAAATGCATAAAGTGCATCTATGGTGATATCCGGTGAAATACCCGGTGCCAGGTCTATACTTATCTCTACTTCGGCGGCGGTATTATCTGTAACTTTTTTGATTTTTATTTTACCCGAATCATTGGCTTTAATGATGCTATCAATTAATTGGGTCGTCGTGCTACCATAGGGCACATCTTTAATAATGAGGGTCTTTTTATCTAATTCCTCGATGTGCGCACGCACTCGTACTTTTCCTCCACGGATGCCATCATTATAATTCGAAGCATCGATCATTCCGCCCGTAATAAAGTCTGGAAGGAGTTCAAACTTTTTGCCTTTATAATATTTGATCGTGGCATCGATCAGTTCACAAAAATTATGGGGTAATATTTTAGTCGCTAATCCTACCGCAATTCCTTCTGCTCCCTGTGCAAGTAATAAAGGGAATTTCATTGGAAGCGTTACAGGCTCATTCTTTCGGCCGTCATAACTTAATTGCCATTCAGTCGTTTTATGATTATACGCTACTTCCAAAGCGAACTTACTTGGACGCGCCTCTATGTATCTCGGTGCTGCTGCATCATCTCCTGTCCGTACATCTCCCCAGTTTCCCTGTGTTTCAATCAAAAGATCTTTCTGCCCAAGGTTCACGATAGCGTCTCCGATACTAGCATCCCCATGCGGATGATACTGCATACTTTGACCAATAATGTTTGCGACTTTATTGAAACGGCCGTCATCCATTTCCTTCATAGCATGCAGAATCCTTCGTTGTACGGGTTTTAAACCGTCTTCTATTGCCGGTACCGCACGTTCAAGTATTACGTAACTTGCATAATCAAGAAACCATGTTTTATACTGCCCGGAAATACCTGAATCACTATGTTTGTATTCTTCCTTGTTAGTCTTCGCCATCCTCTTTTGAAAAAAATTTAGGTTCGTTTTTTAATAGCGTTTCAGCTATTTATTCATCAATAAAATGAATTTGAGCCGCAATATACTAATTCCTTTGGCAATGTTGGAAGATGATATTTATTTTAAATCTTTGGATATAAAGCCATTTTTTGATAAAAAAAAGAAGGCCTCGTAACAGAAATGGAAATACTTTTGATAAGCGCAATCTAACGATAGGTAAACAAACATAATCGTATACCATCAAAAAGAATTAAAAAATATGTTGACAGATATTAATCCAAAGTTACCAATGCGTAATAAAGAAACGACAAAGGGCTTCTACATAAATAAGTTAGGTTTTCATATTTTTGGGAATGCTGACTATCCCGATTATTTAATGATAGAAAAAGATGAAATACAAATTCATTTTTTTTATTTTAAAGAACTTGACCCGAAAGAAAACTATGGACAAGTTTATATCAAAACAAACGATATTGACGGTTTATATCAAACATTTCTTGACAAAAAAACAATCATTCATTCAAATGGACATTTACAATTAAAACCCTGGGGACAAAAGGAATTTTCTGTCCTTGACCCGGACAATAACTTATTAACTTTCGGACAAAATATTTAAAATGCGAGAGGCAAATAATATAAACCTCCAATACAAGTTTACCAAAATGGGGCAGGAGTGCTGAATGAAGCAATTGGAAACCTAATAAACAATGGTTCCACTTTGAATAATTCAACATTGATTCCCACATCAGGGAAAGTTCTAAAAATTTAGACGCTATCTCTTATTTCAGGAACATCTTCTTCGTCACTTCTACGTCATGACCATAAATATCTTCCCTGAATTGCAATTTACCGGCATCATCTACCCAGGCAGTATAATACGTAATGAAGACAGGAACCGGTTCGGTTAATTTTACAAATTTCTCTTCG
>JBBSSE010000471.1:0-2830 GCA_038242375.1 Chitinophagales bacterium | reverse complement strand
TATGTATATACATGAAAACCGTGTCTTTTATTAAATAGGAGGTAGGTGTATAAAGAAAACGGATGAACAGGTTTCGCTCATTGGCTATATGAAGCAATTTTTTTTCATTGATTCCTTGAAAATAATTTGATTCAGGAACTTTAATCTCCAGGGGAGCCATATTTGTCCAGGTTACATTCTCTTCTTTTACATCCCTGAAATGTGTTTTCATGGAAAGCATCGTTTGTTTTTGAATGCGGGTAATGACCGTTTCATATTTCACCGTCTGAGTTACATAATCCAGGAAATAAATGAATAGAAAAATATCAATAACTGTTAGCAGAATGAGCAGATAAATACTTAAAGCCGGCACATATATCCCGGTATTTATATCGCGTATTGTGCTAAGTAAGAACAGGGCATATACAATGGTGCCAATATAAAAGCCCAGGATAACCTGCTGGAAACGATTCTCTATCATGCTGGAAAGCACCCGGTTGCTCATCTGTGAAGCGGCCTGGTTTAACACAATCATCACGAGGGAAAAACTAAAAACTGTTAGCGAAATAAGCGCTCCTGCAACCGTAGATATAATGGAACGTGCTGTACTGGCATCCTTTAGACTTAGCCAGCTTAAATTTGACTTCAAATGCTTTCCCCATACAGAGAAATCAATTTCAATCATTCCCCAGGAAATGATCAAAAAACCAATGGCTATAATTGCAGGAACGAAGGCAATACTTTCGACAATTTTATTATAATAAATTCTAAACCATTTGCTGATATTCATATTCTACTTTATTGTATTGTACGTATTGAAGTACAAGTTGGTAGTGTATTGAGAGTCATGTTGATCTGAGATGCAATTGATGCATAAATAACTGTAACCAAAAATGAATCCAACTAAACTCAAAAAAGTTTTTAGATAAAGATCTTGATATTCTGCTACATTAAATGAAGACTAAATGAGATCTTATTTAAATTGGATGACGTGTAGATTTTGAATTCAGTTTATAATTGGAATTGTTTGATTTCGGAAGAGGGTCAGGGACTCTTTCAATTATGGAAAAAATAATAAATGTTTTTTAGTCTGACTACCTTCATTTACTTTATGTCTTCATAGTTTAAAAAAGAAACAGGATAACCACAAAATCACAAAGTACAAAAAGGGAAAAACTTCGTTTTTCTCTTCTTTCTTCTTTCTTCGTGCTCTTTGCTGCTTAGTGGTGAAATACTTGTTTTCTTTCCTCTTTTTTTTATTTGACTTTTAGTAAATTCCTCCTTTAAACTGTTTAAAGAGTGCTCAAAAAGTGCAAACCTCAAAACATTTATGGTGTCGTAACTCCTCTTAAAAAAAGTACAGAGGCAAATGCAACCATTCAATGCAGCGGATTTACAAAATCAGGTACGCGATGTAAACACCGCACAAGTATTGCGAATAGTTTTTGTTATCAACATCAGCCGAATTAGAAGAAGGGCTGAAGGTTTTACTTTGTTGGAAAAGGTTTACAAAATTTAAAAAGATGAAGTATCTTCTCTAAAAGGTTCTATAAAATTTAATGGAAAACTCATTTCCTCATCCTTTCTCCCAATGTTGGTCCGGAAGAATAATTTTTGTGAGGTTTTTTTCGCCTGGTTTCAACCGGTTTGGCTGGATTTATTCCAAAATTATTTTCCGTTTTAAAAACTTCTTCGCGGTCTTCCCGGTAGGTCAGACTAACTTCAGCAATCATTACAAGATCGAAATAAATAACTCTGCCTGTGCCATTTTTAGCATTCGTCCTTTTTTTATAATCCAGGTAAACAAGCTCAATATCTTTCCTCGGATCTTCTAATGTAAATTCCCGGACTTCCTCCCCATCTAATTTTATATGTATTCTGTAAAAAGGCATAGCACAAAAGTAATTATATTCCGTTACGTACTAAAATATTTAGTATTTTGAGAGTGTTAAAAAGGCATTCCTCACCCAAAAATCTTAAAACCGCATGAGGTTATTCACATTATTTGGTTGAGGATTGATTTTTTATTAAGCGTAGCTATTTAAAATTTTCGGTAAAAAATTACTATAAAACTGTTGCAAAGTCCCGATAAGTCAGCTCACCAGCATCAGATCAAGGTAAAATAAAAAAGGCAAGGACTCTGTCATTTTCAACAGAATACTTGCCTCATGTATTTTACAGCATCCATAAAAAATGCCGGGATAAAAAATCTATTTGTCCTCTTGAACATCCACTACCTCATATACGTCTTTTCCATCGATCTGAATCGGCTGATAATACGTTTCACCAATTTTTACATAGGTAAAATCACCAATCTTTACTTCTTCACCACCTTCAGGAAGATCTGCTACGATAGTGCCTGCCAACGGAGAAACAACGGTATAGCCATCGTCAGACTTTTCATAATAAGTGCCACCGTAATAATAATTATTGGTGGTACCATTCACGATAACAGTTTGATAATTTGGTGGCAGGGTATTAATTCTTGCACCATAAGGAGCCTGAACAACGGAGTACCCGCTATTATAGGGCATATAATATAATCCCTGATCGTAATAATAGCGTTGGTTATTTATACGTATGACAATAGCAGCTCCGCCTATCCTGGCCGTAAAGAAACCCCATGGACGCCAGGTTGGTCCCCAATAAAATGGCTGGTAAGGATGATAGTAAAAGGGATGATAACTATAATAGGAGTGGCCACCATAGCGGTAGGGAGCCCTGGTATAAGGACGATAAGTATTACGTCGCACGGTTGTGTAGCGATAATTATTCATCCTTAAATTGCTGGTCCTATTTACATGAATATTATTTGCATTTCTATTTCTATTCATGTTGGTTACCCTATTAT
>JBBSSE010000470.1:0-2832 GCA_038242375.1 Chitinophagales bacterium | reverse complement strand
TCCGAATATAAAAGAAGGCGATCTTTTTATTGTAAAATTTGAAGATGTACTTTTTGAAAGCAGGCATTTTCAAGGGCTGGGAATTTACAAATTTGAAGACAAGGAAAGTTTTATGGATGCATCTGTTGTCAATAAAAAAGCTGAATTTAAATTACGGAAAGGCATTGGAACGAAAAAGCCGGACAAAGCCTGTATGATTTTATTTACCGGCGAACCTTACACCATTTTTGTATTGGACAATAATGCAAATGATACAGATTACTGGCAAAATGATTTTATTAATCACCGGTTTAAAAATGATCACATCAATAACACGAATGATTTTTTAAACATCACCAAGAATTTTATCACAAAGCAGATTGCCGAAGATTTTGATATTAGTAAGGCTGATCAGATAGACCTTCTGAACCGTTCTGTGGATTATTTTAAAACCAATGAATCCTTCAATAAGCAGGATTTTGAAGCAAAAGTCTTTGTTGATGAAAAAGTGGTAAAATCCTTTCAGGATTATGATGAGAATTTTCGCAGCGAAAATCATTTGAGCTTCGCGGATGATTTTGAAATTTCCATTCAGGCAGTAAAAAAACAGGCAAGAAATTTCAAAAGTATTCTAAAACTAGATAAAAATTTCCATATTTATATTCATGGTGATAGGGAATTAATAGAGCAGGGAATTGAAAAAGACGGCAGGAAGTTTTATAAGATCTATTATGAAGAGGAAGCATAAGATGATATACAATGTCCAGACACATAGCTGATTATGTAAGTTGTAGGGTATGAAACTTAATGTTTCCAAGTTTTCTTTTAATTCAAAAAGATTAACTTGTTTGTCCCGACAAATGAAACCACAAGCATTTGCATTTCGCTAAAAACCCATTTAATTTGAATAATGAAAACATTGCACGAAATAAACGAGAAGAAAATACCTGCTGTTCGATTGGATACGTCGCTTGATAAATATGATGATGTGGTGCTTTTTCCTAAAAAGCTTGCCAAAGCTAATGAGCAAATAAAAAAATCAGGTTTCCCAAATGTGAAATCTCGACAGGACAGCTTACAAAGAGGGTTTGTCACCACGAAGGATGACAAATAAATCATCGGAAGTTGCACGCTCTTTACTTTGGTTCTATCATTATCTTTCATATCAATCTCTGGCGCAGGTCTCCTGCCATGCTGCATTCTTGTTCCCAAAATGACACTTCCAGAGAGCATTTATCATTATAGACTTTCTTTAGGTTCACTTTCTGTTAACCTGCCTTCCTAAATCCTCAACACTTCTCATACCTTCTACCTGCTACCTGAAACCTGAAACCTGATACCTGCTACCTGAAACCTGATACCTGAAACCTAAAACCTATTCTTCCACATCATACTTTCTACCGGTAAATCAGGTTGGTAGCTATATTTGGCGTTTCCTTTTTTATCGTAAGGAACCAATACATCACCCTCCAGCGGGAAATAAATCAATTGTCCGATAGGCATTCCGGCATAAATTCTTACCGGAATTTTACAGGAAATTTCCAGCGTCCAATGACCGCAAAAACCAATATCCCCTTTTCCCGCGGTAGCGTGTATGTCGATACCCAGGCGCCCTGTAGAAGATTTTCCTTCGAGAAATGGAACATGCGCATGCGTTTCAGTATATTCCAGGGTTACGCCTAAGTAAAGTTGTTTCGGATTTAAAACAAATCCTTCCTCCGGAATTTCAAAATACGTGATTTTATTATGCTTTTTTGCATCTAAAACTTCATCCACATAAATGGCGAGATTTTTACCAAGATGCACATCGTAACTATTACTTCCTAGCTTCTCCCGGTTGTAGGGTCTGATGATAATTGTTTTCTTCTCAATTTCTTCTAAAATGCGGTTATCGGATAAAATCATTTATTTCCTATTATTTTTATGGTTTGCAAATGTATTATATTTAATCATGCCACTCTATTTCCAACATGCAATTAATGAATCTTCCAGGCTGGCCGTTTGGCATATTACAGAATCGGAGGATTTCTTTACAAATGAGGTATCACTCAAAAATACAATAACGCATCCGCATAAGCGTCTGCAACATCTTGCCGGCAGGTATTTATTGAAACATTTGCAGCCGGATTTTCCGTTTCATTCCATTCTGATCGGTTCCTCAAAAAAACCGATGCTGCCCGAAAATCAATTTCACTTTTCCATTTCTCATTGCGGCGATTACGCGGCGGCTATCATC
The DNA here is from genome assembly GCA_038242375.1 of Chitinophagales bacterium. Lineage (GTDB taxonomy): Bacteria > Bacteroidota > Bacteroidia > Chitinophagales > Chitinophagaceae > Ginsengibacter. The sequence continues at coordinate 617 of JBBSSE010000470.1, read as the reverse complement.
AGTAATGAAAAACTGGTTGGAATAGATGTAGAAATGATCACCCCAAAAATAGAAAAGATTAAGGAGAAATTTTTGAATTTGGATGAGTTGGAATTATTGCAAAAAAATCAGTTGTCGGAAAGTAATATTGAATTGATCACCCTTCTTTGGAGCGCTAAAGAAGCCATGTTTAAATGGTATGGGAAGGGTTCTATTAGTTTTAAAAGAAACCTGCCGATAAAACAGATTCATTTTGATGAGGATGGAGGCACGTTAGAAGCTCAATTTTCAAAGGAATTCGTGCAGGATTTAAATATAGAATATCGTTTTTTTGATTCGCTTTGTTTGGCGTGGGTGGAGGGGTGAGGGATTAAGCAGCCTCTTTTACCCGAAGAATATTTTATAAAAAGCCTTTTTCATAAGAAAAAAGATTGAAGATTGGGTTTAAATGATACGGAGTAACAAACTTTAGTATAAGCCATAATGAATCTTAAGTACCAACCTTATTACCTTCAATGATGAGAAAACGCTGCATCAGTTGAACAACTTTTCGATATTTTTATTTCTCTCTCCGATAGATAAATATTTTATGCCAAGATGTATAATATAAAAGCACACTTCAATGAACGAACACTTTT
>JBBSSE010000469.1:0-2839 GCA_038242375.1 Chitinophagales bacterium | reverse complement strand
ACCCTTTTTTAGAGTAATCCTAAAAAAAAATTATAGAGACAAAAATAATAAAAACCGAAAAAGAATACGAGACCTATTTGAATTGGGTGGATGAAATGTTTGAAAAAAAAATCAAACCTAATACGCCAGAAGGCAAAGATTTACAAAATATCTTATTGCTGATAAAGGTTTATGAGGATGAACATTACATCATTCCCTCGCTTCCACCGAATAAAAAACAAGGAATTTCTATGTAAGCATTGTTATTCTAAATAAATATTAAACTAAATAAAAAAAGCCACCCAAACATTAGGTTCAGGTAGCTTTTTTTATAAGAACATTTCTTCCTAGAATTTATAAGAAATCGTTCCAATCACCTGTATTGGAGGTATTGGATTGATGCTATAATTCTCATGAACATAATAATTGTACGTATTAGTTACATTGCTCACCTTCGCTAGCAAAGAAATCTTTTTATATGTATAGCCGGCAGAAATATCCATTGTTGTATATCCTTTTACAGGAATTAAACGGGAGTAACCCTGTGCCTGACCGATGGTATTATTCCAACCAGCATTTCTATCGCCTGTATAGAAAACAGAAGCGCCTATTTTAAATCCTTTTAATTGATTGGTGAATGAATAGAACACACTAGTATTTGCGGTATGAGCAGGTGTGCCAATTAATTTCTCTCCTTCCACATAACTTCCTTTGGTATCTGGTGTTTTAGTAAAACGCATATTATTATAACTATACCCTGCAATGATATCCAAACCAGTTACGGGATTTCCTGTAATATCCAGTTCTATTCCGTCGCTGGTCGTTTCACCAACCAACTCCTTGAAATCTGTATTACTATTTTGGGTGACACCATCTTTTTCAAATTGAGCTGTTTGCGCCAGGTTACTATTTATGATCCTGTAGGCTGTTAAATTAACGGAAAGTGCACCATTTAATAAATCATTCTTCACACCTAATTCATACTGATCAATGATGGAGGCTTCTAATGGATTCCCGTAAACATCTGTACCCTTGTTAGGAGAAAACGAATTAGAATAGCTTGTGAAAAAAGCGGAGTTCGCGAATGCCTTATACACCAATCCAAAGCGTGGAGAAAATGCATATTGATTATTTCCTTCTGCAATGGATGAACTGTCTTTTCCGTAATAAGTTGTCGTTGCATCCCAGGACATTTTACCTGACCATCTGATACCTGCCAACACTTTTATCTTATTGGAAACACTGATCAGATCCTGCACATAAGCACCTATTCTGTTGGAAGGAAGCTCTGCACGGGTAACAACATTTGCCTCTGGAATATCGGTCCGTGGAGTAAATTTAAAATGATCTAAAATATTGAATTCATCATATATTTTTGGATTATCAAAAGCATAATTATTCGTTACATAACTGTCAGCATCTAATCCAATTAAAAAGGTATGACCTACTCCTCCGGTTTTTATTTTTCCTTTCAAATTCACTTGTCCGGATAAAGATTCTTCATCAGATTTAATTTTGTTCAAAGGTCTTGCCCAATCACCGTTTGCTTTCGCCTGGATTCTTTCAATGGAATAATAATCCCTGGTAAAATTCTGGTAGCCAATAGACGCATCTAAGCTCCAATTTTTATTAAACTTATGATTCAAAACCACAGAAGCAGTGGATTGCTCTATTTTATTATACTGCCATGAAACACCCTGGAATGCAGATCTTGGGAGATCAGCAATATTAGAATTATCCAAAGAACCTAATCCAAAGTCAGGCGTAAAATCATGCTTCAAAAAATCTGCCTGAACCAATACGTCTGTTTTATCATTAATCTTATAAAGAGCAGAAGGATTAATATAATATTTTTGGGAGTGAACTTCATCCCGGAAACTTTCTGCATCTTCAAATGTTCCGTTTATACGTACAGCTAATTTTTCGGAGGCAGGGCCATAAATATCTATAGATGGTTTGAACAAGTTATAACTTCCGGCGCGCATGGAAACTTCTCCGCCAAAATAAAATTTTGGTTTTTTAGTCACCATATTAATAATTCCACCCGGTGCTACTTCACCATATAAGATAGCCGCTCCACCTTTTAAAACTTCCACTCTTTCCAAGGAACTCATTTCAGGGAAAACGGAAGAATTGATCCGCATTCCGTTTTTAAAGAAATTATCACCGGACAATCGATATCCTCTGCCAAAGAAGGTTTCCTGTGTACCGGCACGGGTAGTAGATAAATAAACACCATTTACATTACGGATGGCGTCACTCAATTTTTGCGCCTGCTGATTGGAAAGAGTACTCTGATCTATCACGGAAAAACTCTGCGGTAAGTCCATTGGAGCTACCGGTAATTTCCCGATTGCAACAGGCTGTTTATTGATACTCTTCCTTCCTTCCAGGATAATCTCCTGTAATGTTTTGGCATTTTTATCCAGAACAAATTCCGCGGTTGCAATTCCGTCATCCTTTACAGTAACTACTTTTTCCGCGGATTGAAATCCGGAATAAGAAACAACCAATGTGTACACACCAGGTTTTAGATTTTTAAGTGCAAAATCTCCGTCCTCATCTGTGATCACAGCAATACTTGTATTCTTGATCATAACAGTAACCCAGGCAACAGGCTGCCCGTCATTCGTACTCACAGAACCCTGAACACGGCCATTATCTTCTTCACCCGCCAGGGCAAAAAGACTTGTCGCACTAAAAAATAGAATCATCATTCCTTTTAGGAATATATTTTTATATTGAACTTCCATATATACTTTCGTTACAGGTGCAATCACAACTTTTTTAAGAACTGCACCATTTTGTAAAACAATTATTTGTGTGAGCGCGAAAGTATTTTTAAAGTCCTTCTATCATT
>JBBSSE010000468.1:0-2841 GCA_038242375.1 Chitinophagales bacterium | reverse complement strand
GTTACTGTTGAAATGGATCCTGTCAGGTCACTCTTTTTCTGCGTGCCATAACCCACCACGATCACTTCCTCTCCGACCGCCACTTCAATGTCCATTACCACAACGATATTCTTATTCTGTCCTAAAACCACACTCTTTTTTTGATACCCGACAATCGTAAACTCCAGCACATCTCCCACATTAGCGTCTATGCTGAAACTACCATCATTGCCGGTACTGATACCTTTTGACGTTCCTTTCAGCAGAACGGATACACCCGCCAGAGGATTTCCCTGGGCATCTTTTACAATTCCGTTTATGATACTAACCGGGGCGGGAGTGAAAACCGCCGTGTTCGTACTTGCAAAATTTGCCTGCATTCTGTTTAAAGAATAGCCTGCTTTTTGAATAATCGTAATTGTTTTTTGCTCAATAGAAAAATCTAACGGTTGTCCTTTCAGACTTTCCTTTAACACCTCTTCTACTGTTTCGTTTTTTACATGAATGCTCACAGGTTTTATTCCCTGTAATACACTCGCATCATAGAAAAATACAAAGCCCGTTTGCTTTTTAATTTCCTTAAAAATCTTCTCCAGATGCACATTATTTTCGGAAATGGTTACTTTTTCAGTAATACCACCTGCACTTGCAGTAAGGCAAACTGAGAAGAGTAAAATGGTTGTAATTTTCATCGCAAGGAGAAAATTCTTTCCATTGGTGCCATGGCTTCTCCCCCTGTTCGAAAAATTCGAGGTCATGGACAACAGGAATTTTTTGATAAGTACCCAACGGTAATGATTGGTCTTAAAATTCATAACTTTGGTTTTGAGTTTTAGTTAAAGAATTAGTGATCTGTTCAGGTTTTAAATATTGTTGAATGATTAAAATCTACTTCCCGGAAAGTGTCTTCAACACTATCCTTTTTTATTTAGGCTATCCGTTAGCCGTAAAAATATCCGACTATGTCTTAAGCACATCCTAATCCGGCAATACAATGAGTTCCTTTCCTTCTATTTTAAAATGCACTTTATTCCTTTCTAAGATTTTAAGGACCTCGGATAAACTTAGATCTCTTTGTATCTCACCTACAAATTCACGTGGCCGGTTCTTTCCTTTATAAATCACATTCACATCGTAACAGCGGGACACCTGTTTTAATACATTTTGAAGGCTGGCATGATCAAACTGGAAATAACCATTTTTCCAGGCTACTACTGCATTTAAATCCACGTCATTCATTATTTTCACCTCTTTATTTACTTTGGCCTGCTGACCCGGTTTTAATAAACCGGTTGCATTTCCATTATTTACTTTTACAGATCCTTCCAACAACGTTACCGTAAGATCCTGATCATCATCTTCAAAAGCATTCACATTAAAATGCGTTCCTAACACTTGTATTTTTTTAGTACCATTAAGAACTGTAAAGGGTTTCGAAGCATCATGTTCTACTTCAAAATAGGCTTCCCCATTAATCGAAACGTTTCTTTCATTACCAATAAACGACACTGGATATGTTAGAGCAGACCCCGCATTGAGCCATACTTTACTGCCATCAGCCAGCGTTATATTAATTATTTTACTTCCTCTTGGATTTGAAAGAGTATTGTATTCCATGCTTTCACTTCCTTCGCCCTCACTTTGCTCGTAAGAAATTTCTCCATTTGCAAGCTTTACCAATTTCACATTACCCTGAATGGCTAATACACCATTTCCGACGCTATCTAAAAATACCTTCTGTCCATTGGCCAACGTAATCATAGCCCTGTTTGATTGAACCCCTTTTATATCATTTGTTTGAACCTTTGCAATTTGAGTTTTCTCCGTTGTTTTATTAATAAAGAGATAACTGAAGATTCCCAACATCAAAATAACAGAAGCGGCCGCCCACCAATTGTAGCGCTGAAATAGTGAAACAGGTGATTTTATTTTGTTTGGCTTTTCATTTATCTGTTTCAGTATCCGGGCCTCAAGCATCTTCTGAATCATTTCCTTTTCACCATCACTCCATTGACATTCACCTGTTTCAAATAATTGCTGGTACCAACTATCCATCAAATCATTTTCTGAAGATGTGCAGTTGCCTGTCTGGTACCTTTGCAATAATTCTTCAGCCTGATGAATATTCATGTGAAAAGTATCTTGTTCTTAATATAGTCTCTTGAGAAGGCTGAAGGGGGTAAAGGAAAATGAAACTTTTTTTTAGCACACCGGAAATAATTTTTTATGCGCGTGTGAAAAAGTGATTTGAAATAATTAAACCAAAGAAGTTTTTCAAAAAAAATTTTCAAAAAAAATTAAAACAGATTGATAAAACAATGAAAGTTGATATATAACTTCCGGAAAGCAGATTGATCTTTATTAAACTCATAGCGTGCTGAATATGCTTTTTAACCGTTTCCACTGATATGCTCATGTGCCCTGCAATTTCTTTGTGGCTGAGATGTTCGTTGCGGCTGAGTTTGTAAACTTCCTGCATTTTGGGCGGCATCTTAGCAACTGTTTTATTAATCGTTTGTTGCAGTTCTTTTAGCTGTAAATCAGATTCAGCATTTGCAAAAAAGCCACTTATTTCAACTTCGGAGAGAAGAAGCAGATAATCGCGGCGGGTAATATTCTTTTTTATGTAGTGAATACATTTATAACGGACACTGGTGTGCAGGTATGCAGCAAGTGACCCTTCAATATTCAATTCTTTTCTGCGCTTCCAAAAGGATAGAAAAACATCCTGCACTACATCGGCCGCTTCTTCTTTTCCGCGCAATACTTTTACTGCGGTAACAAATAATTCTTCCCAGTAACGACGGTAAATTGAAGTAAAGACCTCCTCATTATTTTCGTCCATGTCCTGAAGCAGTATAT
>JBBSSE010000467.1:0-2848 GCA_038242375.1 Chitinophagales bacterium | reverse complement strand
GTAAGTGGCTGATTATCAGTGTGGGAGCACACGGGCTCGAACCGCGGACCCTCTGCTTGTAAGGCAGATGCTCTAAACCAACTGAGCTATGCTCCCTTTTCCTAAAAAATTAAGAGGTTTTAAATCTTTCGATTTGTGCTCCCTTATTTTTGGAGTGCAAATATAGGAGAGTATTTTAAATAACAAAAATTAATTTTACTTTTTTTCAAAATTAATTTTATGTTATTTAAAACAGGTGATTTATTGATATAAAACCCTTAATTTAATCTACTCATCCAATCTTAAAAAAGAACTCTTTATTGATTATTTCTGCAATTATCCGACTTTTTCTTCCAATTCCATCATCTTCTCAAATAATTTTTCGTACACCTCGTTTTCTTTCTTTAATTCTGCTTTCTTTTGCTGATAAAGTGATTCCACTTCCACGAATTTTTTATTTTCTGTGTAGACTTCTGGTAAAGCCAGATCACTTTCTAATTTTATCTTTTCTTTCGTCACCTTACTGATTCTTTCTTCCAGTTGCTCAAAGTCTCTTTTTACTTTTTGTAATTCTTTCTGAAAGTTTTTCATTTCAGGAGTGAAGGCTTGTTTTTTTTCAACCGGTACTGCTTTCTTTTCCGGAACAGGAGCTTTCTTTTTTCCGGAAGCATTTTCCTTTTCACGTGCTTTTTGTTCAATTTTCGATCTTTCCCACTCATCATAAGTACCTACAAATTCTTTGATTTTGTAGTCTTCTATTTCCCAAATCTTATTGGCTGTTTTATTTACAAAATAGCGGTCATGACTTACGAGGATAAAAGTTCCTTCGTATTTATTCAGGGATTCGATCAGGAGATCAACGGAATGAATGTCCAGGTGATTCGTAGGTTCATCAAGAAGGAGGAAATTCGCTTTACTGACAATAGTTTTTGCCAAAGCAACCCTGGCTTTTTCTCCACCACTCAATACTTTGATTTTCTTTCCTACATCATCGCCACTGAATAGGAAGGCTCCTAAAAGGCTTCTTAATTCCAATTCAGTTTTTCCGCTACCGGAATAATTCATTTCTCCTAACACAGTATGTTCCATGTTTAGGGCTTCTAATTGATGCTGTGCATAGAAACTATCCTTCACATTATGCCCTTCAATTCGTTCCCCTTCAAAAGGCTCTACACCTGCTACCATGCGTAGTAGTGTGGATTTACCCTTTCCATTGGCTCCGATCAATCCAATCTTATCACCACGGTTTATTTCAGCCCCGGTATTTTCCACGATCTTTACTTTTCCAAAACTTTTGGATGCATGTTTTAGCGTGCACAATACTCTTCCCGGAGTAGTTTCAACAGTGAAGTTTATCCGCATATTCGGTCGCTCTATATCTGTATTTTCGATGCGCTCCATTTTGTCCAATCTCTTTACAATACTTTGCGCAGCGGCAGCTTTGGAGGCCTTTGCTTTGAATCGTTCAACAAATTTTTCCTGTTGTTTTATATAATCCTGCTGATTTTCATAAGCACGTTTTTGCAGTTCAACCCGCATTTCTTTTTCCTGTAAATAATAAGAATAGTTACCGGTGTAAAAATGCAATTCCTGTTGGTATAACTCCACGATTTTAGTAACCATACGATCCAGGAAATACCTGTCATGCGAAACAATGACAACCGAACCACGATAATGTTGCAGGTATTTTTCCAGCCACTCGATTGAAGGAAGATCAAGGTGATTCGTCGGCTCATCGAGGAGTAATACATCCGGATTCATCAGGATCATTTTTGCAAGGAGCACACGCATTCTCCAACCACCACTAAATTCTTTGTAAGGCCTGTTCACATCGGCATTGGAAAAGCCCAATCCCTGTAGTATCTCTTCGGTTTTATGGTGAATATCGTAGCCGCCTAAAATTTCCAGTTCGCCTAATTTATCCGCATACAAATGCGCTAATGCTTCATCTGAACTTTTTTCTAATTCTATTCCTATTTTTTCAATTTCTTTTTCAAGAGCTTGTATTTTTTCAAATGCACTCAAGGCTACTTGTAAGATGGAATCTTCTGTATCAAAACTTAAAAGATCCTGGTGCAAAAACCCGATCGTTGTTTCACGACCTTTTTCAACAGTCCCTTTGGAAGGTAGAAATTGATTAGTAAATACTTTTAATAAAGTAGATTTTCCGGTTCCGTTATAACCAATTAGCCCTATTCGCTCATTCGGTTGAATATGCCATGTGGCATCTTTCACAATAACTCTCGCACCAAATTCAAACGTAAGATTTTGTAATCCCAATAACATAATAACTCAATTTTTTTTACAGCGTGCGAAATTACACCTAATTCCCCTAATGGCAAGCAGCCAAATGGTTAATTAATAACTTCCACGGAAGTTCGGGCCCGGAGGTTCTTTTGTTCTTTATTGTTTTACAATTTTTTCGACAACCGTTTTATCCGTGTAAAATAATTTTACGGTGTATATGCCTTTGGGAAGCTTGGCTGCATTTACGTAAATTTCCTTGTAGGCATCTCCATTGTATTCCTGCATCCAAACCCGCTGGCCGAGAGAATTAAAGAGTGCCGCACTTCTAAGTGTTACAGGTTCTTCCAGATTGCGGATAATAAACTGATCCTGGAAAGGACTTGGGTAAATTAAATATCCTTGCTTTTTAAGTCGTTCAGGAAGTATTTTTCCATAGATGTTTATATTATCTACATACAAATCATTATGATGATTGCTTCTGGAAATAAAGAATACCTGGAAATTCTTATTCCCTGTCACAGGAAATAAAGGAATCGTAATATTTTTCCAATCTCCTGGTTGTGCTACATATTCTACAACAGGATTACCAGATCCTGGTATTGTTTGTAATTCTGCTCCAAAT
>JBBSSE010000466.1:0-2856 GCA_038242375.1 Chitinophagales bacterium | reverse complement strand
TCATTTTCTACTGCACTTCCACTTACACCGATAGCTCCAATAATTTCACCTTCTGCATTTTTAATTGGAATTCCACCCGGGAAAGTAATTAGTCCGTTGTTAGAATGTTCAATGTTAAATAATGAACCACCCGGCTGTGATAATTCTCCAAGAATTCCTGTGTTCATATCAAAATAACGAGCTGTTTTCGCTTTTTTAATAGAGACGTCAAGCGAGCCTAACCAGGCACCGTCCATACGACCAAAGGCAACTAAATTTGCTCCGGCATCCACAATGGCAATGTTCATTTTCGTATCAATTGCTATAGCTTTCACTTTTGCTGCTGCGATAGCTTTTTCTGCCTGTGCTAATGTAATGTTCATAATTTTCTTTTTAATATTGTTATAATGATGGTGCAAATGTACTGCAAGAGGCAGCTTCATGAGTTACCAAATCGGTTCAAGAACTTATGATAAAAGGTCAAATGTTAGGTATTAGGTTTTAGGTATTAGGTATTAGGTTCTGAAAGTTTTCTACCTTTCTTGTGCCTTCAATTCGTGTAATTCGTGCCTAAAATTCGTGTTATAATAGGTTTCAGGTTTCAGGTATTAGGTATTAGGTTAAGACAGTTTTCTACCTTTCTTGTGCCTTCAATTCGTGAAATTTATGTTTCTGTTGGACTGATTCCGAATTTATTTTTATAGGCAATACTAAAATTAGAAAGGTTATTGTACCCGAAATCCAAATAGATATCTGACGGTTTTATATCTCCTTGCTCCAAAGTCTCTCTCGCTTTTTGAAGTCGTTTATCCTGCAACCATTTTCCGGGAGATACTTTATATTCCTGGATGAAATGTCGCTTAAAGGTTGACAAACTCATATTGCATAAGAAGGCGATCTCCCCTAATCTCAAGTTGGAATGCACTTTAGATTCAACAATCCTTTTAAAAGAAGAGTTTTCATGAACGATTAATGAATGTAAATAAACCTCAAACTTTCTTCCGTATTTCTGAAGAAGATAAACCATCAATTCATCGAATTTTACGGAAAGCAGGTTCTCCATAAAAATCGCGGGTGCTTCACTTATAATTGACAGGGAGTTTAAATAGGAAGTGATGTAGGCATCATTCCGAATGATAAAATAAGGGATATCATCCTTTACTGTCTGTTTGTTTTTTGTGTGTTTCTCTAAAAATTCTACCAGCTTCCTTTCTGAAAAAAAGAAGAGCTTGCAATAATAAACTGCTCCTGTGTCGAGTAATTCTGTCCATAGCCAATTCCCATTTTTGAGTAATAAAGATTGGTCCTTATTCACTGAAACTGAGGTACCTGCAAAGTGTACCTGCTTTTTCCCAACTTGTAAAAAGCTAAACATATTCATCCCCAGATTCACCTTGCTTTTAACCACATTATTGGTCATTTTAAAATTATAGACAAATAAATCCGGACTTTTATTTTTGTCCTTAAGGTAGATCTCCGGTATGTTTTCTATCGGCATTTGGATTTTTTTATAGCTTGTGATTTAGGGCTTGAATAGAATATCAGCTGGATGTAAAATCAATTAGCTATTATTAAGTGGAGACTGGATTTACCTGAATTTTACCGCCGATCGCTTTCAAAACTTTCATTATTGTGGCAAATTGAGGTTTGGCTCCGTCAGAAGGAGCCTTGTATAAACTCGTTCTGCTTAGTCCTGTTTCTTCGGATATTTTTGCCATACCGATAGCTTTTGCAATATGCCCGATTGCATTTATCACATCTGCCTCATCGCCATCTTCCAAAACAGTATTGAGATATTCGGCCACCATTTCTTTGCTATCCAAATAATCTGCTATGTCAAATTTTGAAGTATGCATTTTTCTATTTTTTTTAATTCGTTCCAAATCTCTTAGACCACATTTAAAAACTTAAACACAATTCATCAGGAGTTAAGATCTTAATTTCGCTTCCTTTAAAATCCTTACCATTTCTTGTAATGATGCTGTGTATGTTTTCTATTGAGGAAGCACAAAAAATTTGAATTGAATCTTCAAAATCTTTATGGCTTGAGCGTAATCCTCTTTTTAATATATCCACATCAACTGCAATAACTGTGAGATAATCCAGAAGATTAATGAGAACTTCACGAAGATTCTTTTCAGTCATATATTTCTTCAGTAAATAATGAGTCGTAGCAATCGAATGCGAAGACGTAAAAAGTTCCAATTTGCCTTCTTCTGCTTTTTGAAATATTTCTATGGCGTACTTGCTAAAAGGTTTTCTTTCAGAAATTAAATCAACAATTACGTTTGTGTCCAAAAAAACTTTAATCATAAATGTTTTTTTTCTAAGGCTGACCTTAATTCTTCTTCTTCGTTAAAATCTTCCGGAAGACTTACTGCGCCGACTATTTTTTTCAATTTTGGAGACAAATTATTAGTAGTATCTTCCTGTGTAATTGCTACAAGATAATTTTCAATTATTTCTGACAAACTCCTCCCCGTATTCTTAGCGAACAATTTAGCCCGTTCGATAACAGACTCTTCAACAGTTAAAGTAAGCTTAGTATTCATAACACGTGTTTTTATATTAAAGATACGTATTCGCTGCTGAATTTTCAAATTGCTTGCTTTGAGCTAGTCACTTAAGAAGGATCAATCATAAAAATATGCTACCATGTTTTCAATTGACCAACTTCAAATGTCCATTCCGATGTGTATAAACTACCAATAATATTTGCACTATACCAGGGACTCAATTTATCATCGTTCTTGTTTTTAAGAATCTGCGTTTCCTGTGCAGGCATATAACTCTGTGCAATCATAAAAATTTTTTCTCCGGATTTATTTTCAAAATACCAGAAGATTTCATAGTGAAGAATTTTTTATTGGAACGAAC
>JBBSSE010000465.1:0-2881 GCA_038242375.1 Chitinophagales bacterium | reverse complement strand
CTCGCAACATTTTACCGGCCAACGCCTGATCGTTTTAAAATCATTTATGAAGAAAAGGCATTTACTTCTGATGTATATGCTATAAGATCGCAGGTGGAATTAGCGGGATACAAGGCAGGGGACGCGATGGTTAAAATTACCTGCCGCGACGGAGAGCACACTATAAGACAGGAAGATATTTTAACTGAAATAGAAAAAGGCGGAAACTCACTTGCACTGGTATTAATAGGAGGAGTAAATTACCTGACCGGCCAGGCATTTGATATGAAATCAATTACAGCAGCAGCACATAAAGTTGGTGCCAAATGTGGGTTTGACCTGGCGCATGCTATCGGAAATATCGAATTAAAATTGCATGATTGGGAAGTAGATTTTGCGGTTTGGTGTTCCTATAAATATTTAAATTCCGGACCGGGTGGGGTAGGAGGTGCATTTATTCATCAGAAGCATAGCACAGATACATCCTTATTCCGGCTTGCCGGCTGGTGGGGAAATAATAAAGATTCGCGCTTTAAGATGCAGGAGAATTTTGAAGCTGCTCCTACGGCTGAAGGATGGCAATTGAGTGCGCCGTCTATTTTATGTTTGGCTGCGCATGAGGCTGCCTTGGAAATATTTTTCCAGGCAAATTTTAAACGGGTTTTGGAAAAATCCGCGAAGTTGAGCGCCTGGTTATTTTTTATCGTAAATGATGTTATAAAAAACTCTTCCAAAAATGTTGCTGAAATTATTACGCCACAGGATCCGGCGGAGCATGGTTCACAATTATCGTTGATCATCAAAGAAAACGCCGATCATTTTTCAGATATCTTACGAAAGAACAGTATTATGGCGGATTTCCAGGAGTCAGGAATTTTCCGGGTCACGCCTGTGCCTTTATATAATACGTATGAAGATGTATTCATTTTTGGGCAAGTATTAAAAAGCGCTATTTCTTAAATATTAAATAATCTGTTTAGTAAAGACATCTTTTGTAATTTGCCGCAAATCTTTTAAAAAACGAAGTCAATCTGACGTTTAATTCTTTAAAAAAAACTATGAGGAGAGAACAATTAATTCAACAAATCCGGGAAAAGGAATCATTTTTATGCGTGGGCCTGGATACAGATATCAGTAAAATTCCCGCCCATTTATTAACCGAAGAAGATCCCGTTTTTGAATTTAATAAACAGATCATCGATGCCACACTGGATTTGTGTGTAGCCTACAAAATCAACACAGCCTTTTATGAAGCAATGGGCGTAAAAGGATGGCAGGCTTTGGAAAAAACGGTTAATTACATTCCTTCAACACACTTTAAAATCGCGGACGCCAAACGTGGAGATATTGGAAATACTTCGGCTCAATATGCCCGGGCTTTTTTTGAAACAATTCCTTTTGATTCCATTACTGTAGCCCCTTACATGGGAAGCGACAGTGTAAAACCTTTTCTCGATTTTCCGGGAAAATGGACCATTGTTTTAGGACTGACAAGTAACGAAGGAAGCTGCGATTTTCAACAAAAAAAACTTGGTGATCGATATCTATATGAAGAAGTTATCTCTAAAACAGCGGAGTGGGGCACAGAAGAGAACCTTATGTTTGTGGTAGGTGCTACTAAAGCAGAAGAACTTTCCTCCATCCGCAAAATGATCCCCGATCATTTTTTATTGATTCCCGGAATTGGCTTCCAGGGCGGAAGCCTGGCGGAAGTAGCCAAATATGGTATGACAAAGGATTGTGGACTATTGGTGAACGCTTCGAGGGCAATCATTTATGCCTCTCAAAAAGAGGATTTTGCAAAAGAAGCAAGGCAAATAGCTTTACAATATCAAACAGAAATGAAGGTATATCTTTGATAAAAAAATCATTCGGATTCGAAATATTGACGTATTATTCAACCATTCAGCAATACAACAATTCAACCATTAACATTCACTTAATAACCAATTAATCAAAAAGCAATGGCCCAGGATTTATTTCAATCACCAGACTATTTTAATGTAGATGAATTATTAGATGAAGAGCACAAGCTTATCCGGGATAGTGTGCGGACCTATGTAAAAAAAGAAATTTCTCCCATCATTGAGGATTATGCTCAGAGAGCGGAATTTCCGGAACAGATTGTAAAGCAATTAGGCGATTTGGGTTGTTTTGGTCCGACCATTCCGGAGGAATATGGCGGAGGCGGACTTGATTATATTTCATACGGATTAATGATGCAGGAACTGGAACGAGGAGATAGTGGAGTGCGCAGTACAGCCAGCGTGCAGGGTTCTTTGGTGATGTTTCCCATTTATGAATATGGAAGCGAAGAGCAAAAGAGAAAATACCTGCCGAAACTTGCCAGTGGTGAGTGGTTGGGATGTTTTGGATTAACAGAACCAGACCATGGAAGCGATCCTTCAGGCATGTTGACCAATTACAAAGATGCCGGTGATCATGTAATTTTAAATGGTAGCAAAATGTGGATCAGTAATGCACCATTTTCGCAAGTGGCTGTCGTATGGGCCAAGGATGAAGCAGGTGTGGTGCATGGATTGATCGTGGAAAGAGGTATGGAAGGTTTTACTACGCCAACAACACATGGCAAATGGAGTTTACGGGCAAGTGCCACCGGTGAATTGGTTTTCGATAATGTAAAAGTTCCCAAAGAAAATATTCTTCCAAATATAAAGGGATTGAAAGGGCCATTAAGTTGTCTTTCAAAAGCACGTTATGGAATCGCCTGGGGCGCAGTGGGCGCTGCTATGGATTGCTATGATACTGCATTGAGATATTCACAGGAGCGTATCCAGTTTGATAAACCAATTGGTGCTTTTCAATTGCAACAAAAGAAACTGGCAGAAATGATCACAGAAATTACAAAGGCTCAATTACTGAACTGGCGTTTAGGGGTATT
>JBBSSE010000464.1:0-2900 GCA_038242375.1 Chitinophagales bacterium | reverse complement strand
TGGTTCCGGGTATAAAATTCACTTTTAGAAATAGAAATGCAAATAGTAAGGTGACTAAATATTTACAATGGAAAACATACTTTATTGAAGAAACGGGATTATTGTTCAGTAGGGATACAATAGAACAAAAAGATATTATTACCTATCCCAAAAGCAATCGATATTTAAATCAACTTACCCTTTCACTTCAAAATAATCGCGTTCTTTATCCGTATTCCGGAAAACTAATTGCAGAACAGGGTAGTGGTTTTGCACGGATAGCTTTTGATGGTAATTATTTTTTCAATTACGCTAACGGGGGAGGTATGGACGTTCGGATATTTGCAGGGAAATTTATTTATCTCAAAGATAAAACCATCACAAACCAATACCAGTATCGCCGCTACCAATTAAATATGACTGGGCCGAATGGTTATGAAGATTACACTTACAGTAATTATTTTATAGGAAGAAATGAGTTTGATAAAGTACAGTCTCAACAAATAATGATTCGTGATGGCGGTTTTAAAGTGAGAACAGATTTGTTGAATAGCAAAATAGGGAAATCGGATGATTGGCTTGCAGCCCTGAATTTTAAGACTGATTTTCCGAAAGACTTTAATCCTTTACAGGTGCTTCCTTTCAAAGTTCCATTAAAGGTGTTCTTTGATGTTGGGACTTATTCAGAAGCCTGGAAAAAAGATGCTGCAACAGAAAAATTTATTTTTGATGCGGGGTTGCAACTATCACTTTGTAAGGAACTGGTTATTATTTATATCCCGATTTTTTATAGTAAAGTTTATGGTCAATATTTTAAAAGCACTATTCCAAAGGATAATCGTTTTTGGCAAAATATTTCTTTCAGTATTGATATTCAAAAATTTAATTTCAATCGTTTTTTAGGGATTCCCGACTTGTAAATTTTTATAAATGGATGATATCAGGTATTTAAAACACTCAGAGATCAATAAGGAAATGTGGGATGCGTGTGTGATTAATTCAACGAATGGATTAATCTATTCACGGTCCTGGTATCTTGATGCAATGAGCCCAAATTGGGAAGCATTGGTTCATAAAGATTATATAGCTGTGATGCCATTGACAGTTTTCAGGAAAATGGGCGTTTCTTATTTGTCCCAACCGGCATTCTCTCAACAATCAGGAGTAATTGGCCCTTTGGATTTTGATGAGAAAACAACCCATATGTTTATAGATATAGCCTCCTCGAAGTTTCCCCTGGTTGAAATAAATCTAAATTTCAAAAATGAATATCCGTCTGTGGCAAAGAAATGTAATCTTATTTTGGATTTGGGGCAATCTTTTGAGGCAATTCAATCGACATTCAGAAGAGACCTGGTTACCAGAGCGGTTAACGCTGATCTTCGAATGGAGTCTTCCGAAGATTATAAAGAAGTTATAAACTCTTTTAGGAAATTGTATTCGGAAAAAATTCCTCACCTGAAAGGAAAACACTTTGCAAACTTTCAAAAAGTTTGCAATCATCTCAATAATACAGCGAACTTATTTGTTCGAAGAGTTTTAAATCAGAAAGGAGAACTTTTAGCGAATGCCTTGTTTTTTAAAGATGAAAAAAGGATTTATTATATGATGTCCGCGACATTTCCTGAAGGAAAGAAATTGAATGCAAATGCTTTCTTATTACACGAAGTAATCAAAGAGTTTTCCGGTAGCAAATACATATTTGATTTTGAAGGATCTTCCATTCCATCAATTCATTTCTTCTTTAAAAAATTTAATCCTGTAGAAGAAAACTATCCGATAGTACGAATAAATAATCTTTCTCCATTTATAAAAAAGGTGAAATCTATACTTGGATAGAGGATCATAGATCAACAAGTCAGGATTTATTTTGCCCGTAAAAAAATCAGGCATCAACTTCTTCCGTAATTTCTAAAATTCTTTCAGCAAGATATAAATCCATTTCTGTCGTTATTTTAATATTATTTTCTTCGCCTTCAATCAAATGAATATTCAATCCAAATGCTTCTATGACGGCAGCCTCATCCGTAAACTGATCTTTATAATCGATATTGAAGGCAGGTAATAATATTTTACTGTGAAAGGTTTGCGGTGTTTGTACCAACTTAATTGTATCCCGATCAATAACATTGCTTGTAAACTCATTTGTCACCCGCACACTATCCTTACAGGAAACTACGGGAATGGCCGTGCCTAAATTCAAAGCATTATCATAGCAACTCTTAATTAATTCCGGTGTGACCAAACACCGAACCCCATCGTGAACAAAAATGATACATTCCTCGTCAATAAGTTCCAGGCCCTTTTGAACGGAATGAAATCTTGTGCGTCCACCTGCACAAAGCCGTATTTTAGAATTGTCAAAATACCCGTCTATAATTTCCTGGCCATTTGCGATATGCTCTTCCGGTAATACCAAAATGATTTCCATGTCATCGTAGGCATTTAAAAAAGATTGAATCGTATAATATAAAACCGGTTTGTGCTTAAGAAGAAGAAATTGTTTGGGAGTTTCCCTATTCATCCTGCTGCCTTTTCCTGCTGCAACAATCAATGCCACCTTTTTCATCATAATGTTTCCTTTTTTGCAAAGTTAAATTAATCAACTAACACTGTGAATATATTGTCTTTTTGTAAATTGCGTCATGCGTTTAATTATTCTGCTACTATTTTATTCATTAATTATAAGCGGTTGCAATTCTGATTCAAAAAAAGTTGATAAAAAACAACAGGTAATGAGTCTTCAAAAAATGAGCGACCTGGCTACAGCAGAATATGTCGTGACAAAAATAATAAAAGCCAGTGATGATAAAACATGGTATAAAGCAGGAGACCGGAAAATTTTAATGAGTTGTAAAGCCTCTCTCGTGGCAGGAATAGATCTTTCTAAATTATCAGAAGATGATATTTCTATTGATGGT
>JBBSSE010000463.1:0-2909 GCA_038242375.1 Chitinophagales bacterium | reverse complement strand
GTATGTTTGTGCCATCAATAAAGTAGCTACGTCCTATGCTGAATTAGGTATTTTCCCATAATAATTATTACGAAACATTATTTTTATTCAAAGTATATTTTAAAAAAGCCGGTCGATAACACGACCGGCTTTTTATTTTAAAAACTTTAAAATCTCATTTCCGGATAAGGATTTATTTTTAGGTCTGAACCCTGTATACCGTTATCATTTTCCATCCGTTCGACAAGATTGCATTCAATTATTTTTTTTTGGATTCGTATTTGTGCAAAACAATTTTATTATAGAAATAAAAATAAAATGAAAATGAACACAAACCGATTAAGCGACACACTCTGCAAAGCATTAAATGCGCAGATTACACAGGAAGCGCATTCAGCCCAGATCTATTTATCCTTTGCCTCCTGGGCAAAAGCCAAAGGATATGATGGCATCAGTAATTTTCTATTCAGGCATGCCAATGAAGAACGGAATCACATGATGAAATTCCTGGAATACATTCTTGAACGGGGAGCAAAAGTTTCCATCCAGGCAATCCCCGCTCCTCAGGCAGATCCTACGAGTGTTTACGATGCTTTTGAAAAAGCATTTACCCAGGAAGTAGATAATACTACGCAGATCTATAAAATTGTAAAAATGAGCCTGCAGGAAGAAGATTGGATCACCTGGAATTTCCTGCAATGGTTCGTAAAAGAGCAGAATGAAGAGGAAACATTGATCATGGGAATGCTGGACAAATTAAAAATCTCAGGCGAACCAAAACCTTCTGATGAAATATTATACGTTATTGACAGGGATTTAAAAGATGCGCCGGACGAAGCGGAGCTGGCACGGGATAAGACAACACAAAATCCATAATCCTGTTCGGTCCATGCATATTTTAAGAGATTTCTAAATCTATATTTATAGGTATGCTTAACCGTTAATAATTATTCCATTTTCATCAAAGTTCGTAAGCAGGAAGTTTTTCCATTTCATAAAACTGATCCATCCTTTTTTCAAACCCGTACGTATAACTTCCGTTGGTAATAATCAGAAAACCGGCAGGTAATGTAATGTGATACCTTAATATTTGTTCAATCGTTTTTTCAGAAAGATTGATGGACATTTCTTTGCATTCGATGATCATCCAGGGATCCATATTCCGGTCATAAACAACGATGTCGCATCGTTTTTTTAACTCCCCCAGTTTGATTTCCTTTTCAATGGCAATTAAGGAAGACGGATAATTAATTTGAAGAAGATATTGCACAAAATTCTGACGAACCCATTCCTCCGGCGTCAACATCAGCCATTTCTTTCTTATAGGATCAAATATCTCCTTTATGGTTCCAACCTGTTTTATTTTTACTTTATCTTTTGGAAAATTGATCTTTATCATTCAGAAGAAAATATATTTACAATGTGACGTTCATCAATTCCTGGTTGCTATTATACTTTCAGGCACAGGATCAAAGATTCAAAAATATCTGCAAACAATGAATTTCCGCAATTTATTTTTCATCCGTTTGACAATTAAAAATTTAATAAAATCTAAAATCGTATTTTTATCCATACCAATAACAAATCAGCGTAAAGAATATGAAGACAAAAAAAGACATAGTAAACAACTGGCTTCCAAGATATACGGGTGAAAGTTTGGAAAATTTTGGAAAATATATTCTCCTCACAAATTTCGGAAATTATGTAAGAATGTTTGCCGACATACATGGAGTAAAAGTAGTTGGTGAAGATAAGACAATGCCTTGCGCTACCGCGGGAGATATTACCATCATTAATTTTGGAATGGGAAGCCCCGGAGCCGCAACTATTATGGATCTTTTAAGCGCAATAGAACCAAAAGCAGTTTTATTCCTGGGAAAATGCGGCGGATTGAAAAAAAGAAATAAAATTGGCGATCTTATTCTTCCTATTGCTGCCCTTAGAGGTGAAGGGACTTCAAATGATTATTTCCCTCCGGAAGTTCCAGCCTTACCTGCATTTGCTTTACAGAAAGCGATTTCAACCACCATTCGGGATTTTGCTTTTGATTATTGGACAGGAACAGTATATACCACCAACAGAAGAGTGTGGGAACACGACGAAACCTTTAAATCCTATCTTAGAAAAATCAGGGCATATGCCGTAGATATGGAAACAGCTACGATTTTCACTGTGGGATTTTATAATAAGATTCCTACGGGAGCTTTACTCCTTGTAAGTGATTCACCGATGGTACCGGAAGGTGTAAAAACCATTGAAAGTGATGCCAGCGTTACAGCCCAATTTGTAGAAATGCATTTAAAGATCGGAATTGAATCTTTAAACCAATTAATTAATGATGGCCTTACCGTAAGACATCTTAAATTCTAGAAAAGGACAACCCAAATAATTTAAAAAGGAAAACTTTTCCTACATTTTGAACTCAATCATTTATTAATTTAATAATGAAATAATTAATTGACTCCCTTACTTCAAATAAATAATCTAAGTATTGATTTCATTACGGAATCAGGTAAAACTTCGGCCTTAAAAAATATTTCTTTTGAAATAAATCGCGGAGAGACAGTCGCGATCGTAGGCGAATCCGGCTCTGGTAAAACAGTGTGCTCTTTATCTATTTTACAATTGCTTCCTTCTCCGCCTGCACAATTCACCTCCGGTGAAATCCTCTTTTCTGAAAATGGATCCGGGCAGGTAGATCTGCTCAAACTCCCTGAAAATAAAATAAGAGAGATCCGTGGAAATAAAATAGCCATGATTTTCCAGGAGCCAATGACTTCCTTAAATCCGGTAAAAACTTGTGGAAGCCAGGTGATAGAAGCGATCAGGATACACCAGGATATAAGTTATAAAGACGCAGAAGAGAAATGTATCAAACTTTTTGAACAGGTCCAGCTTCCCGATCCTGCAGGTATGCTTAAGCGGTATCC
>JBBSSE010000462.1:0-2915 GCA_038242375.1 Chitinophagales bacterium | reverse complement strand
TACACGTGCTTTTGCAAATGGTGTCCAGGCCTCGTATATCTTCGCATAATCACTGATCACATTTTGAAATTCAGGTTTATTCTTCGCCCAGGTTGCAAATTTCTCTTCTTCTTTTTGCTTATTTTCATACGCATGGTGTTTGATCAATTGCTTGGTTTCTCCATCGTAGAATTTCCAGTAATTAGCTACGCCTGAATAGCCGTCAGCCAGTTTTAATTTTACTGCAGGATCCTTCACCATTTGTGCATACATGGCTTTCAAACGCACATCACGCAGATTTACGGTAGATGGATTATCAATTTCATTTTTCAATTTAATGCCAAAAGAGGTTTCATAACGGTTTGTTCCACCAGGATAACCATAGATCATCGCAAAATCGCCATCTTTATACCCTTTGATGGAAACAGGTAAAAACCATTTTGGTGTCAATGGAACATTCTCCTGACTGAAGGAAGCGGGTTTACCGCTTTTAGTAGCATATACTCTAAATACAGAATAGTCACCAGTGTGACGTGGCCATTCCCAATTGTCGCTGTCACCACCAAATTTTCCGATTGTTTCAGGAGGAGTACCTACCAAACGGATATCATTAAACACTTTATAAACATACATGATATGCTGATTGCCCTTGAACATGCTGTATACTCTTCCAGAAACACTGTTTGCTGTATCTAATACTTTATCCGTTATCTGACGATAAACTTCCTGGAGTTTTGCATTCCGTGCATCACCTGTTAATCCGGTCAATTGCTTTTCTACTTCGGCAGTTACATCTACAATGCGCTCTAAAAAAGTAACAGATAGATTGGTTTTAATTTCTTTGTCTTTTGAATAAGCATAAAACCCATCTTTCAAATAATTGTGCTCCATGGTGCTTGCTCCTGCAATAGCACCGTAACCACAATGGTGATTGGTAAAGATCAATCCCTGGTTACTCACTATCTCCCCGGTACAGCCACCACCAAAAATAACGATCGCATCTTTAATAGAAGGTTGGTTAATACTGTAAAGTTGGTCTTTAGAAAGCTTCAAGCCATTTTTTACCATATCATCATACACTTGCTGGCCTAATAACATGGGCAACCACATGCCTTCATTTGCACTCGCCCGAAAAAGAGTAAAGGACAAAATGATCAACGTAAACACTTTTTTCATATATTATTTATTTTAAGAAAAGAGGGTGAAAAAAAAATTTTTCAAAATTACCCAATAAAAGTTGTCATTTATTTTATAAGGAACAATTAACGGAATTTTGGTTATTGATTATGAATCTAATGGGGGAAATTGGTTCGGGAACCAAAAAACTCTTTTTATTCATTGGAGAAAAATTCTTTCATAATGTCCATTTAGCAACCGGAGTTTTTTATAATGCCGGAAATAATAAACTTTTAAAGAATTCTTATGTGCCAAAAAATGCATTGTCACATTAAACTAATTAAGTTTTTAATGTTTATATTTAGGTTCACAATATATGAAAGCTACCCTACTATATTTATTCTGCCTTGTGTTTCCATTTTCTGTTTTTGCACAACAGAATGATGACATTAATAAACCTGCGCTGTTCATAACAAAATTTCCTTTCACTCAATTGACCGGTGGAGTAATTATGATAAAAGCGCAATTTGACACGTTGAAACAACCGTTGAATTTTATATTGGATTCGGGAAGTGGCGCAATTTCTCTTGATTCATCTACCACAGCTGAGTTTAATATTCCAAACTCTTCCTCCGGAAAATCAGTGCGCGGCATTGCCGGTGTAAGAGAAGTAAACCATGCACAGAACCATTCCCTGACGTTTCCCGGCCTTAAAGTGGATAGCCTTACTTTCTATATAAATAATTATGACCTTTTAACCAGTGTGTATGGTATTAAAATAGATGGCATTATTGGCTACAGTTTTTTAAAGAGCTACATCGTCCAGGTAGATTTCGACACGCTCGAATTAAAGATATACACCCCGGGAAAATTCAAATACCCCCGCGGTGGCACGCTCTTTTATCCAACATTTACAGCTCTGCCAATACTTCCTGTTACCGTAGAAGATGAAAAAAAGATCCGCCCCAAATTTTACATTGACACAGGTGCGGGCCTGAGCATTTTACTTACGGAACAATTAGTGAGCGACAGTTCATTCTTTAAGAAGAAAAGAAAACCTTTGCCCATACTGGCACAGGGACTGGGAGGAAAGAAAGCGATCATGATCACCGTTTCAAAAAAAATAAAACTGGGACCTTATACGTTTAAAAAAGTACCTACGCATATTTTGGATGATACCTACAATGTGATATCCTACCCCTTTTTGGGCGGGTTAGTTGGCAATGATCTTTTAAGAAGATTTAATTTGGTTATTAATTATCCTGCGAAGGAAATATTCCTAAAACCAAATAGACATTTTAAAGATGTATTTGATTACTCTTATACCGGTTTAAATATTTATGAAGTAGATGGCGCTATAGAGATTCATGATGTGGCTCCCAATTCACCGGCATCAAGAGCCGGAATTATGGATGGAGATATTTTGCTTGCAGTAAATAAAAACTTTTCCAACAATGTTCAGACGTATAAGGATCTTTTGAGTAAAGCAAATACCCTGGTTCCTATTGTCATTATTCGCAACAATGAATTAATTAATATAAAACTGAAGGTGGGAAGGATTTATTGATCTGGTCTGATGGTCTCCATCTTTACCAGTTTTGGTCTGACGATCTCCGTTTGGATAAGTCATTGGTCTGACGGTCTCCGTCTGCACCATTTACGATGAACTCATGTATCCAGTACAGGCCGGGACGGTTAGACGGAGCTTCTTCCCTGGTCTGATGGTGTCCGTCTAACCATTTGCGATGCACTTCATGTATTCCGTACAGACCGGGAAGGTCAGACAGGGCTTCTTCGCTGGTCTGACGGCCTCCGTTTGG
>JBBSSE010000461.1:0-2923 GCA_038242375.1 Chitinophagales bacterium | reverse complement strand
TCAGGTTCTTTAAATGCATCATCCCAGCTATTGTGATTTGCTTCCGGATAAAGAGTCAGTTTTACTTCAGCACCGGCATCTTTTAATGCCTTTGCCATGTCGATACTATTTTGTGGATTAACCACATCATCCTTCAATCCATGAAATATCCACCAGGCAGTATTTTTTAGTTGCGGAGCGGTAGCGGTATTTGCGCCACCACAAATGGCAAAGGCGGCGGCAAAATTATCCGGTAATCTGCGGGCCAGTTCAAAGGTGCCCATACCACCCATCGATAATCCTCCAACATACAACCGGCCTTCGTCAGGTTTATATTTTTCTTTTAAATTCCGGTATAATCCCAATAATAACTCCATGGCTTTTGTTGGCTCCCCATCTTCCTTATACACAAGAATTCTTTTATTGGTAACACTATCTACCCGCATGGAAATATTGGCCCAAAAACTATTTTGCGGACATTGAGGAAAAACAACAATGGCCGGATACTTATTGCGGATACTATCTTCTAAAAACATTTTAGCACCATGCACCAATTGTTTTTCATTGTCATTTCCACGTTCACCTGCGCCGTGTAAAAAAAGAACCATGGGATAATGTTTCCCAGCATCATAATTTTTTGGAAATAAAATTCTATAGGGCAAGGTGTCGTTATTTTGAACAAAATCCTTTTTTTCAAAAAGAGAAAAGTCCTGCGAAAAACCTTGTAAAGAAAACAGGATAAATAGAAGGGAGTAAAGAATGGTTTTCTTCATGCTGAATGCTTTTTTAATTATTATAAAAAGTAAAACCGGAAATATCTTTATCAGTACAACCGTACCGGGAAATACTAAATTTAATGAATTTAATTTTCTTGCACCTTACTAAAGATTTCAACACAACCAATAGCCTCACACAGATAATGGAACAGGACTACTTTTTAAAATAATCACTGCTGAATCCTAATTTTTTTAAACCATTTTGTACTTCAGGAATTTTCATGAATAATTTCCATAATAATCCGCTGCGATAATTTTCGATCATCACCACAATAGGCCCCTGGTCAATTGCCAGGTATGCATTGGAATACCAGTTTTCTGATTCACTAAAGCCATCCTTAAATCCATACTTACCCCATAGTTTTTCTCCGTGAAATTCATAGAAATGACGCATGGCTTGCATAGAATATTCGGGCGTATATGGAAAGGATGAAAGAGCGGCCGTAGGTGTGATCGTACTATTATCGTTTGTAGGAGAATGGGCGGAATAACCGGTATAATCATCCCCCGCACTAAGTCCCCAACTGTTTTCACCATACCCTTTGTACTTCTTTGGATTATCAATGCAATAAGCCCTGTTTATTAAGGTTTGATTTTTATTCTGTTCCCAATAATCCGCATAGCGATCTTTCAATCCTTTCGGACTTAAACCTAAAAATGAATATTGCGCGAAGAATAACGGGCCACCATAATCAAAACCTAACGGTAATGTATAATCGTAAAACTTTTTACCATTAAAAAAGAAATTACTCATAGCCCAACCTTTATCATAAACATTTCTTCCAACCGTGTATTTATTTGAGGAAGCTGCCAGTACATAGGTTATAAGCGCTTCATTGTATCCATGCAATGCGAAATCCATCGTCCATCCATTGTTCGGGCTCCAGTGCCAATAAAGGACATCCCGTCCGTCTCTGGTAAAAAAGTTCCACTCCACTTCATTCCAAAGCGTCGTAATTTTGTTCCGCAACTCATTTTCCACCGGATTATTTTGATCAAAATATTCCCGGACACAAAGTAATCCCTGGATCAGGAAAGATGTTTCCACCAAATCTGCTCCGTCATCTTTCCGGCTAAAAGGAATTGTTTTTCCCGTTTCGCCATTGTACCAATGTGGAAACGCGCCATGATATGCCTCTGCTTTTTCCAAAAACTTCACCATTTTAAGCATATGCCTGGCAACCGTATCTCTTCCAAGCCATTTACGCTCTACACCTACAATGAGCGCCATTACACCAAAGCCGGTTCCACCCGTAGTTACAACTTCTGTCCCATAATTAAATGAATGATTACTTCTCTCCCTTGCCATACCACTAACCGGATGCGCGAAATCCCAGAAATAACGGATTGTTTGTTTCTGCACCAGATCCATTAAGGCTGTATCAGAAAGATTTACGTTAATTTGAACATCAGCATTCAACTTTCCCTTAACCTGCGCGTTAGCGGAAAAACAGAAGATAAATAGAACAAAAAAGGAACAATATTTTGACATAATTCGCTAAAAAGATTTGTATAAATGTACTAAAGCTTTCCGTTTAGGTGAAAGCCAAACGGATGTACAAATTACGAATTAAAGATTCGGGCTTTGAAATCCCAATTTTTTCATTCCGGCTTTTATTTCCGGACTGCTCATAAATAAATTCCATAATAATCCTGTGCGGTAATTCTCGATCATAACAATTTGTGGCCCCTGGTCAATAGCCAGGAAGGAATTTGAAAACCAGGCATCTGATAAATTAAAGGCATCAATAAAACCATACTCCTTGAAAAGTTTATCGCCCATTTTGTAATAATAATATTTTAGCGCCGCCATGGATTCCTCCGGCGTGTAAGGAATGGAGGAAATGGCCGCCGTGGGCGATATCACCCCATCATCATTTGTAGGAGAATGAGCCAGGTATCCTTTCATATTATCATCACTTGCTGTAAGGCCCCAAACACTGCTGCTGTACCCATTAAACCGGCCCTGATTATTGAGGCAGTATTTATAATTGATGAGGGTGTGCGCTTTATTTTGCTCAAAATAATTCGCATAAACATCCGTCAGATTTGTGGGATTAATTCCTAAAAAAGAATAATGTGCAAAGAAAAGCGGTCCTCCCAAATTAGGACCCAGGGGAAGTTTTATATCAAAATAAGTATTTCCGTTTTTCATATTTCCATTAGAT
>JBBSSE010000460.1:0-2937 GCA_038242375.1 Chitinophagales bacterium | reverse complement strand
GAAGAATTATTTGTGTTTTGCTACAACCTAAAACCAAGCTTGGACAAGCCAGAGCCAAAAAGGCAGGAGTTTGCAGGTAGCAGGTTGTAGCTTGGCAATACCCTATTTTTAATTTTCTTTTTCTTTTATGAAAAAAGAAAAGAGATTAACTTTGAATCCTTATACCTCAATAAGGAACATAGCTCATCGGGCTTGTAGGCTTACAAAAACAAAAAAGGTGCTCACAAATTTGAGCCAGATTAGTTTCGGATCTGTTTTCTATTAAGGATAAATACGGGAGGAGAAATTCCCATTACGAAACATTATTAATCAGAAATTACTGATCGTACCGCGGTAGTTATATACTTTTCAAACTCTTGCCTAATTTAGCTAAGATTTGGGTTGTTAGGTACCTAAAACCTAAGACCTAAAATCTAATCAAAACACGAATTACACGAAAAAGAAATCCTTTCCCCACTCAAGACATAAAACACATCCTTTTCGGTCATACCTTTAAGTTCTTTTTTTAATTGGTTGTATTTTTGTCATCGAATATAAAAGTAAAAAGCTCAGGAATGTATCAACTAAAAATAATTATTGCCAGCACAAGGCCCGGACGAAAAGGCATTTATGTAGCAGATTGGTTTATAGAAGCCGTTAAGAAATATCCTGATTTTGAAGTGGAAGTATTGGATCTTGCGGAGGTCAATCTGCCGTTTATAGATGAACCCAATCATCCCCGTTTACAAAAATATGAGAAGGACCATACGAAAGAATGGAGCCGTAAAATAGATTCAGCCGATGCTTTTGTCGTTATTACTCCCGAATACAATTATGGTATGACACCAACACTGATGAATGCGATTGATTTTTTATTTAAAGAGTGGAATTACAAACCGGTTGGATTTGTAAGTTATGGCGGTTTGTCCGGTGGAACGCGCTCTGTTCAAATGTGTAAGGAAATCATGACAACAGTAAAGATGGTGCCATTATCTGAAGCGGTAAATCTACCTTTTTATGAAAAAAGAATAAATGATAATGGAATATTTCAGTCTGATGAACTGGTGGATAAATCTGTAGATGTCATGATGAAAGAATTGTTGAAATGGGCAGTAGCCTTAAAACCAATGCGGGTTGTGTCCTAACCGTAAATCAATCTTAACCGTGAAATTATTTATTAAAAATATGGTTTGCCCACGTTGCATTTTGAGTGTGGAGCAAATATTCATCATTCAGGGTATTCCTTTCAGGAATATAATTTTGGGAGAGGTGGAACTGGAGGAGAAATTGAGTGATGAATCTTTAGAGAAACTTTCGGTGGAATTGAGCAAAGTAGGTTTTGAAATTCTGGATGATGCAAAATCTCAATTGATTGACCGGATTAAAAACCTGCTGATTCAAAAAATACAAGGAGAGAATATTGAACCTCATTTCAGTCTGAATAAATTTCTATCCGGAAAATTATTTAAAGAATATTCTGCTTTGAGTAAATTATTTCCCGTAGTAGAAGGCATAACGATCGAGCAATTCTTTATTCTTCAAAAAATAGAAAAAGTAAAAGAGCTTCTATTTTACCAGGAGCAATCTTTGGTAGATGTCGCCATGAATCTTGGTTACAGCAGTACGCAACATCTCTCTGCACAATTTAAGCGCATAACCGGAATGACACCAACTCAATTTAAAATGTTGGGACCGGGTCACAGAAAATCGATTGATAAATTGTCGGGATAGTCATTGTAATGAACTCATTCTTTTTAATTAAGGCTGGAGTTCTTTTTAAGAAAGGAACAGGCTGTATTAAAAGTCTGAACAGTTGATTCTAAGCTACTATGAAATTGGATAAAGAGAAAAGTCAATGTTTTTCTAGCCAACTGCACTTGCTGTTGCAACTGTTACTTCATCCAGGTCTTTATTTGCTAATTGACCGCAGGCAGCATCAATATCTTTTCCACGGCTTATACGCAAACGTACGTTCACGCGGTGAGCAGCAAGATAATCCATGAACTTTTGCGTGGCATCCTTATCCGGTTTTACAAAATCCGCATTTTCAATCGGGTTGTATTCAATAATATTGATCAAATGCACAGGAACCTGGCGGTAGATTTTTATCAGATCTTCTGCATCCTGGATGGAATCATTTTCTCCCTTAAATAAAATGTATTCAAAAGTGATATCGTTCTTGGTTTTAGTGTAAAAATAGTTCAATGCGTCTATCAAAGCCTTGATGCTATTGGTTTCGTTGATGGGCATGATCTCATTTCTTTTTTTATCATTGGCCGCGTGCAGGGAAACCGCGAGGTTAAATTTTACGCCATCATCACCCAATTGACGAATCATTTTTGCAACGCCGGCTGTTGAAACCGTGATTCTTTTTGATCCCATCCCCAAACCATCATGCGCTGTAATCCGCTCGATTGCTTTTAGTACATTTTTATAATTCAATAAGGGTTCGCCCATTCCCATGAAAACGATGTTGCTTAATTTTTTACCATATGTTTTCTCTGCCACTTCATTCAAAAGAGCAACCTGGTCGTAAATTTCATCAAAAGTGAGATTTCGCTTTCTGTCCATATAGCCAGTTGCACAAAACTTGCAACTCAAACTACAACCAACCTGGGAAGATACGCAGGCGGTCTGCCGGTTATCCACGGGAATTAAAACGCCTTCTACCAAATGGCCGTCAAAGGTTTTAAAACGGGTTTTAACCGTACCGTCACTACTGTATTGAGAAGCATTAGTGGTTATTACCGGAAGGGTAAAGTTCTGGGTCAACGTTTCGCGCAACTCTTTACTAAGATTGCTCATGTCCTCAAAACTTTTTGCATGTTTTTTCCAAATCCACTCCCATACCTGCTTCGTGCGAAATTTTTTTTCGCCGATAGTAGCAAAATACTCCGTTAATTCCTCCAAAGACAGTGACCTGATATTTTTTTGCGCATTCATGGGCGCAAAGGTATT
>JBBSSE010000459.1:0-2939 GCA_038242375.1 Chitinophagales bacterium | reverse complement strand
GAATCCGATTTTGCTCCCTCTTTATCTTCATCTAAAATAGATTGAAAATCTTCTCCTTCTTTTCCTATGATGGCAATAATGTCATTGATTTTAGCAGATTTGCCTGTTTCCACACCAATATATAATAGTGTTCCTTCCTCATAACCTACCACATCCATAGTGGCTTTATCCGTTTCCACTTCAGCAAGTGAATCATCACTTTTGACTTTATCACCAACTTTTTTATTCCATTGTATGATTTTCCCTTCCGTCATTGTATCGCTCATTAAAGGCATCCGTATCGCTGTCGCCATAGTATAAATTCAGTTTTTTTATTGAAATTAAGTCGTGAAATTAATGCAAAAAGAGTAAATGAATTGAAAAGGCTTTTTTGCAGTATAAAAATGATGAAAAATCGGGTTATTCCATCATCTTTTTACATGAAAATTAAAACCTAATCGTTACTCTAAATTTATTTATAGGTTACCGAAAAATATCCTTCTGTCAGATTAGCTGATACGCTTCCAATTATTTCTTTCGCCTCAAAATTAAAATTGCCTTTGATCCGTTTGGTTGCCTTGTTATGTTCCAGGATAGTAATCTTCCCCGAGTTAGCAACCAGAAACGTAGAAGAAGTCGGATTGTACTGACCCCAAAAATCAGCATCGAACGGAGAATAATTATACGTTCCCGGTTTCACATCCGGCGGCATTGTTAATCCGACGGTTTTGCTTGCTGCCTGGTTATTTACAGTAATGGAAATTGTATTAAAGAGATTAATAGCTACAATTGAATAGGCAGGGAAAGCTATTCCATCAATCTTTACTTTGAATGTATCAAGAGAATTCGAAGGAGGTATAGGTTCTGTTTCATAAGGAATATTCGTAAAAACACCTTCCGTAATTTTCTTTTGTTTATTATCCAACTGTCTGAAAACATTCATCGAAAATTTCCCGCTAATGGTTTTCTTATCTGTATTAATAGAAGTAATGGATAATGTGCCTCCAGATTGTTGCGGTCCGTTTCCCGCATTTGTAGTATACGTATTCTCGGTTCCTTTTGTATATGCCGCTATATTTGCCATGCTTCCAATATCCAAAGTATAAACATGTACACCCGAATCAGCCACTCTTATAGTGATGTTTTCTCCTGCATTATTAAAACCTCCAACCACAATTACCCCCAAAGATCTGGTTGCGGCCGCGCCTTTATCAGCATTGAATTTGGTGCCATCTATGTTCGCAGTAAAACTACCCTGCACTCCTCCGGGAAGTGTAGGATTTGTGATTAAAGAAGAATCAATGTCATCTAAAATAAAATCCTTCTGACAAGATGAATTTCCAAAGGATAACGCAGCAATCATTATCAAACCAACGATATATTTCATAGAGTAAAATTTAAAAGCAAATATAAAAGGGAACTAATGAATAATAATAGTAAACTGGAAATTAAAAATGAAGAACCATAAGTACCGGTTATGCACAATGCTGCATAACTTTCCATACCAGCTTAACGCCTTGGTTTATTATTTGTTGGACAAGTTAAAAAAAACAATGCAAACACGGTCAAAAAACATACACGTATTAATGCCTGATGAGCGAATTATAGAAGTATCTTACTATTGCAATGATTCCAAAATCCCTGATTCAGAAATAGAAAAGTTCACTAAGCTTTATATCCAATTAGATGATTGTATCTGCACCTTAAAAATTGAAAGATCCATTTGTCGAAATAAAAAGGAACTGGAACATATCGTTCAAAAAAAAGTTGTTAATGAACGGGGGCATTTGTGTTGAGTTAGGTTTTGGGTAATAGGTATTGGGTGTTAGGTAAAACATCCACCATCTACAACCTACAACCTACTACCGACAACCTACTATCTTTCCTCCAAACATTCTTCCAACTCTTCCATCATATTAACACTTCCAATATAAAAAGGTGTTCGCTCATGAAGTTCCGTTGGTTTTTTATCCAAAATTTTCTGTACACCATCTGTGGCTTTTCCTCCGGCTATCTCTAGAATGTAGGCAAACGGATTACACTCATAGAGTAAACGCAATTTTCCGTTCGGCTTTTCCGTGGTACCGGGATACATGAATATGCCACCCTTAATTAAATTACGGTGGACATCGCTCACCATACTTCCAATATAGCGCTGGGTATAGGGACCGCCATTCTCCTTATTTTTATGCTGGCATTTGTCTATATATTTTTTCACCTGAGGACTATAACCAAAAAAGTTTCCATGATTTACTGAATAGATCTTCCCATCTGTCGGGCATTTTATATCCGGATGACTTAAACTAAATTCGCCAATGGATTGATCAAGCGTAAATCCATTTACGCCTCTTTTTGTTGCATAAACGAGGATAGTGGATGAACCATAAATAATATACCCCGCCGCAACCTGCTTCCTTCCCGGTTGTAAAAAATCTTCAATGGTAACAGGCGTTCCAGGTTTGGTGACCCTGCGGTAAACGCTAAAAATAGTCCCGATAGAAACATTGACATCTATATTACTGCTACCATCTAAAGGATCGTACATGCAGATATATTTAGCCTGGTTGCTGATCTCATCATTAAAAGCCAGCATTTCGTCTAATTCCTCACTGGCTATGCCTGCGCAACTAATACCGTGGCGCAAAACCCCGGTAAATTGATTATTGGCAAATTCATCCATTTTCTTCACTTCTTCGCCCTGTACATTGATGTCGCCGGTATCACCCAGAATATCCACAAGGCCCGCTTTATTCACTTCCACATTCACTCTTTTTGCCGCAAGGCCTATATCTCTTAGCAAACCTGCAAGTTCTCCAGTAGCTTCCGGAAATGTGCGCATTTCTTTAATGGTAAACTCATCTAAGGTTAAAACCTCCCTATTAACTTTTATCATAAAATATTTAATTATGGTTAAAACAAATATAGGGAAATAGAGTATTAAAATGCAATCCTCGTCAAAT
>JBBSSE010000458.1:0-2950 GCA_038242375.1 Chitinophagales bacterium | reverse complement strand
TGGGCTTGGAGCCGGAAATTTTGGTGGTCAGGGACTCCCCGAAAGTGTGAAAGGTGGTGTTCTCTTTTCAGATAAGTGGAAAAATGATAAGTACAACTCCGGTGGTAATTACCTGTTTAATAAATTAGCACTTCGCAGTGCTGATAACACTTACAGTCAAAACATCCTGCCTGATTCCGTATATTATCAACGCAATAATACTTCAACCTATTCTGACCAAATGCAGCATTCATTGGATGGACGGATGGAAATTCAGTTGGACTCTTCTTCTTCATTAAAAATTACTGCGGGAGGATTTGCAGGAACAAATGACAGTCGAAGCAACAATACTTCCCAATTTATAAGCCAGGAAAACGACATAGTAAATTCCGGCGTCAGAAATAATTCCTCTTCCGGCAATAATGCTTCTTTTAATACCAGTGCTATCTGGAGAAAAAGATTTAAAAAGGTAGGAAGAACGGTGTCGATTTCTTTTAATCAACGCTTTAATGAAAGCAATAGTGATGGATTTTTATTGAACGAGTCGAAATTTTTTAATCCCGACGGTGCTGTAATCAGGACGCAAAACACGAACCAAAAAAAGGTTAA
This sequence comes from Chitinophagales bacterium, assembly GCA_038242375.1. Taxonomy (GTDB): domain Bacteria; phylum Bacteroidota; class Bacteroidia; order Chitinophagales; family Chitinophagaceae; genus Ginsengibacter. The sequence goes on along the minus strand of JBBSSE010000458.1, from coordinate 2,362 downwards.
CGACAATGTTTCCAACACAATCAGAACCAGGGTAAGTTATACAGAACCATTATCAAAAAAGTCATTTATTGAATTAAATTATTCATTTGATAATAACAATAGTTCGAAGAAAATTTTGAGCTATGATAAAGATGGAAGTGGTAAATACACAGATCTCAAGGATTCTCTAAGCAGTGATTTTAAATACATTTACAATACAAATAGTGCCGGAATTAATTACCGGTTTAATGAAAAGAAATATAATTTAAGCCTGGGTGGAAACATTTCCAATACGGCTTTTGAACAGGTAGATCATTTCAAAGATACCAGCCGGAAGAGAAGTTATTATAATCTTTTCCCACAGGGCAATTTCAATTACAAATTCAATGCATTTACCAATATCAGGTTCTCCTACAATGGCAATACGCGTCAACCAACCATTGATCAGATACAGCCTTTGATCAATAATGATGATCCACTGAATATTGTGATTGGAAATCCTTCTTTGAAACAGCAATTCACCAACCAGTTCAGCTTGAACTATCAAAGTTTTCAAATGCTGAATGAAAGGTTCGTCTTTTTAGGAATGAATTACTCTACAGTGAAGGATCAAATCAGCAACAGTTATGTAGTTGATGGTTTTGGAAAGAGAACCTCTCAATATGTTAATGTAGACGGGAATTACACTGTGGGTGTTTTCGGAGGTTTCAGTACAAAAATCCCCAAAACAAGTTTTAAATTAAATTTTAGTCCAAATGCATTTTTAAATGAGAATACCAATTTTGTCAATAGCGTTAAAAACGTATCAAAAAATCTGACGGTTTCTCCCAGTTTAGGGTTAAGTAGCCGGAAAAACAATGTGTATGATATCCGGTTTAACTTCTCTCCGGCATATACTAATTCTACTTCCAGCGTCAATAAAGTTGTCAACAAATATTGGACGTACAATTATTCTGCAAACGGCAATTATATGTTCCCGGGAAAAATTGAAGTAGGCTCTGATATTGATTTTCAATTCAGGGAAAAACTCAATGAATTCGATCAAAATAATAATGTAATTTCCTGGAATGCTTATATCGAAAAGAAATTCTTTAAAAAGGAACAATTAACCTTGCGTGCGAGTGTAAATGATATTTTAGATCAGAATAAAGGATACAGCCGCAACGTAAAACCGGATGCAATCATCGAAAGAAACTATCTCACTTTCCAGAGATATGGCTTATTGACACTTACCTACAACTTTAATACTTCCGGTGCAAAACCAGCATCCGGACCAAGAATAATGTTTTAATTATGAAAAAAATCATCCTCATATTTTCGATCTTTTTTACACAATACAGCTTTGCCCAATCAATTATTATAGACAAGGCTAAAATTGAATTTGAACGTACAGTTAATGTCTGGGCAGATCTTCCGTCCGGTGATTTTGCCGCTCAAATAAAAAAGAATACGCCTCAATACCAGACATCCTTTTTCACCTTTGAATCTGATGGGAAAAAATCGCTTTATTCACCGGTGCCAAATAAAGACGCTGATACACGCAGAGGTTTTTTTATGTCGCCGGCAGCAACGGATAATATTGTGTATAGTGACTTTGAAACCAAAACATCTGTTTCATTAAAAAATGTATTTGAGAAAACATATCTCCTCGATGATAGCCTCCGCAAAGCCAAATGGAAGATTACGAATGATTTTAGAGAGATCGCGGGTTTCAATTGCCGCAGAGCTACGACTATTATCATGGATTCAGTATTTGTAGTAGCTTTCTATACAGATGAGATCATGATACCCGGCGGGCCCGAAAGTTTTAATGGTCTTCCCGGAATGATCATGGGATTGGTGATAAACAGACTGCACACCACCTGGTACGCCACCAAGGTAAGCGTAACCGGTGTAAACTCCACTGCCATAGCGCCTCCAAAAGCGAAAGCTGAAAAAATTACGCGGAATAAACTGGCTGATCTTTTAAGAAAGTCATTTACCAATTGGGGCGGAAACTCGGACCGGAATATTTGGTCGGTGGGGATATAGTTTTTAGTTTGGTGTTTTTAGTTTTTAGTTCAGAGTTCGTAGTTCGTAGTTCGTAGTTCATAGTTAAGAGTTTTAGATTTTAGATAGGATCTTTTATAAAATGCGTCTTTTATAGGTGTATTTTTTTAGCCTACAACTCACAGCTTATGCTGCTGGCTCAACAGCTGATTCCTTTTGGTTTTAGATCGGTACCGAAGGTCAGACCAGTTATACTCTTTATCATTTTAAATCAAAGCTTCCAAAGAAATGCCCGCTGTCTGACCTTCGGTACCGACAGCTATAATTCATAGTTCGTCGCAGTTTTTCAAAGCTCATGACTCACGGCTCATAGCTCACAGCTCATAGCTGATTC
>JBBSSE010000457.1:0-2951 GCA_038242375.1 Chitinophagales bacterium | reverse complement strand
TTTGAAATATCCAGGGTCACCATATCGGTGTATAAATCTGCATACAAGGCATTTCCATTCACCGCCAGGTCAAGGTTTCCGGGAATATCTACAAATGCTACATTAACAGGTTTGGCAGGATTTGCATTATCAATGATGTGAATGCCTTTATCAATTTCATTCAGGAAAATATAATTTCCGCGGATAAAAAGTTTCCCCGGATTTTCAATTATCCGGGCAGCATTCGTTTTGATATTTGCCTTCACTTCCGCCGTGGTTTTGTACACAGGCATAAAATACGTGTATGTATGCTCCCTCGTACAATTATCCTTGATGCAGCCGGAGAAAATAGTTCCGATAATAAAAATGGGAAACAGAATACTTAAACTTTTTTTCATAATTCTGATATTAGGTGAATGTGATGAATGTTCTATAAAAGCCTGACTTCTAAAAGTTTAAAAACGTTGCAAACGTTTATTATTTATTTCTTTGAAAAATATAATCCGCCTTTATACCCAGAAAATTTAAATGCTTTTTGCCATAAAGACCATCTTTAGCTAATGGATTTAATCCATAATTATACATCGGTCCGATTGATAATTTTTTAAAAAATGTTGCGGAAAAACCCGCGCTGAATCCAAATTGCGTTTTATTAAATAATGAATTGTCCACTTCATAAAATCCACTCTTGTATTGAACAGCATCGGAAGCAATAAGTTGACTTAAAATAAAACCGGTAGAAAGTTTCAATGGAAATTTTCGGCTTTTATTTATACGAAATTGTATGATGGCAGGCAGTTCTATAAAATGAAAATTATTCCTATAAGAATTCAGGTATCCTGCTGATTTATAATTACCGGAAGGCAATTGATCTCCTATGAGAACAGCATTGGAATAATATTTATATCCTAATCCTGTTGTAAAAGAAGTTTTGGAAGAAATCTCTTTTTGTAAAATGATTCCTGCATTAAAACCAATTGAATTCACGGGGGATGCTGGTGGTCCTGTTGCAGGCCTGCTAGTATTTAAACCCGGAAAGCTTTCCGGCGCAGAAGCAACCAAATCACTGGTAAAATTTTGATCTTTCAAACCCAAATCAACTCCATCTCCCAAAAAAGCTTTATTAAGGGTGAAAGAAAAACCCGCCTTCCACTTTCTGCTAATTATAGAAGCTGGCTTACTATTTTTCGAAACATCAGATCGATCAGAAAATTGGGTTTCTTTAATTTTATCAGAACTATTTTGAAGACTACTATCTCTTTCCGTGTTTTGCGTTAATAGATTAACGTCTGAATTTAGAATATCCGTCAAAGAATCCGTGCTTACTTTTTCCTGACTCTCTTTGATTTTTGCCGCAGCAATTCGCTTATCCTCACTTTTTATTTCATTTTCATTTCCAGATCTTTCTATCAATATATTTTCCTGGTTTTCGCTGCCTTGCTTATTTGATCGTGTAGGTATTTCTGATAATAAATTTTTATTTAGTACCAGAAAATCATCTTCGATATCTGAATGGTTACTAATAACCGACGTTTTTTTCTGTGTTTTAGTACCCGATAAAATGGTTTTGTTTTTATTTATATGAGTCTGGTTTTGCGGATTATCATCCCTTTGTCCGGTACCCTTAGTCCGACCAGAATTTAATGCAATTTTATTTAAATCCTTTTGAAGGTTGGTTTCATTTTTTTGTTGAACCGATAATTTTGTTTCGGGTAAATGAGCAATTTGTTTTTCATCATTCTTTCCATTCATTAAAACTAAATATCCTCCACCTGCCAATAAGAAAAACCCCATCAAAAGAAACCAAAGAAATTTCCGGCGGGAATCTTTTTTACCGATTCTGCGTTCAATTCCGGCCCAGTTTTTTTCAGAAGGCAGCATAGTTAATTCTGCCATCTTTTCCTGCACCTGTTTTTCAAAATTATTTTTTTCCATATTGGCCCTCCTTTTCCTTTATTGATGTTTTTTCGATCCATTGGATCAATAATGTCCTCGCACGTGAATATTGCGATCGCGAAGTACTATCCCGGATTCCAAGCATAGAACCAATCTCCACATGCGAATACCCTTCAACTGCATGCAGGTTAAAAATGGTTTGAAAACCGGGTGGTAATTGCCTGATCAATTCAGATAATTCCTTGGCGTTTAAAAGTACTTCAGGATCATCTGTGGATACCGCATGCAAAGGCATGTCTTCAAAAAGTAAATCATGCTGATACCTGCTGTTTGTTTTTAAATAACTTAAAGCTGTATTTACTATGATCCTTCTTATCCAGGCTCCTAAATCTCCCTCTCCTTTAAACTGGTGGAGATTTTTAAAAATCTTTACAAAACCATCCTGTAAAATATTTTCCGCATCATCCATATTCTTTGTATACCTGAAACATATACCCAACATAGCAGGAGCAAACAGATCATAAAGCTGCCGTTGCGAAGCAGTATGTAGCCTGATGCAATCTTTAATAAGTTTTGAATATTTTTCCGGCATTGTCTAGAGTTGACTCCGGGATTACAGGAAGCGCTGCATGGAGGGTTTAATTTTGTTGAATAATGCGTGGTGAAAACTTTGCGTTGAATGCTTTGCGCTGAATACTGCGTGTTGAATGCTTTGCGTTGAATGCTGCGCGTTGAATGCTGCGCGTTGAATACTGAGCGTTGAATACTTTGCGTTGAATGCTTTTGGAGTTGAGTTTGGAATTTGGAAACACGAATTTTTAACTCTAATTACATGAGGCTTCAAACTTAAAACTCCAAACTACGAACTACGAACTACGAACTACGAACTACGAACTACGAACTCTGAACTTTGAACCAAAAACTTCAAACTAAAAACTACCTCCCCTCCACCTTCTTCTCCAATTGATATAAGGATTTCTGGTACATCGGGCCGGTCATTTTATCCAGCAAAAGTCCTTTGATCTTTTCCCAGGGATACCATTTGAAATAGGTATTTATGTTAAAGACGACCTGGG
>JBBSSE010000456.1:0-2952 GCA_038242375.1 Chitinophagales bacterium | reverse complement strand
GATGGTTACCAGCAGACAAATGTACCTGGCGTATATGCAATCGGTGATTGTACTCCGCACCAGGCATTGGCTCATAAAGCAAGTAAAGAAGGGATCAACGCTGCCGAGCATATATGCGGTCAAAAAGTTGAGCCTATTGATTATAATAATGTTCCGGGATGTACGTATTGCACACCTGAAATTGCTTCTGTTGGTTATACAGAAAAAGCAGCTAAGGAAGCAGGTTATGAATTGAAGATTGGTAAATTTCCATTTGTTGCCAGCGGTAAAGCTGCAGCAGCAGGAAATACAACCGGTTTTGTAAAGATCATCTACGATGCGAAATATGGTGAATTAATTGGTTGTCATATGATTGGTGATAACGTAACCGAGCTGATCGCAGAGGTGGTTGTAGCAAGAAAATTGGAGACAACCGCTCATGAGATTTTGAATGCAATTCATCCTCATCCAACAATGAGTGAAGCGGTTAAGGAAGCAACTGCAATCGCTTATGGCGAATCAACAGATACTTAGTCTTATTTTTAAATTATAAATGGGAGACCGCTGAAGAGATTCGGCGGTTTTTTTTTTGGGTATCAGGTTTCAGGTATCAGGTATCAGGTATCAGGTATCAGGTATCGGTATCAGGTATCAGGTATCAGGTTGTAGGTATTAGGTTGAATATTTCATGTTGAATGCTGCGCGTTGAACTCTGAACTCCGAACTCTGAACTATATACTCCAAACTAAAGAAACTATCTCACATTCACCGGGCAGGCAAATTGCGATTTCCTTCCGCCAAAACCACCTCCGCTACCGTCTCTTGAAGGTAATCGAAATGACAAGGTAAATGCTGTAAAATAGTACCAATCTTTCTTATCAGAGCCGCGGAAGGTTCCTGCAACGGGATAAGGATTTCCATTCTTTAATTCATTTCCTCTGTAGGCTAATTCCACGGCTTTGCTGCCTCTGTTGGCATATAATTCTGTTTTGTCTACATATATAGTGCTGACATCGTCTAAATAGTCTGTAAATAGTTTCCTGAAACCAATCTCCAGGCCTACATTAATATTATCTGAGAGCGATAATTTTAATCCTCCGCCAAAAGGAATAGCGAGTGCCGTCAATTTGTAATAGTCTTTTCCATCAATAAAACCCTGCCCTTCCGTACTTAAATCGCGCAGGTAATATTTGGAGCCGGTCGTATCAAATGTGTACGGATTGAATCGGAACATTGCCAGGCTGGCAAATACATATGGTGTGAGAGCATGTTCTCCTAAAGGAAAAATATGATATTGCAATCCAAGTTGGGCTTCTGTAAGGTTAGAGGAGAAGTTTAAATTTCGGACACGGTTACGGCCATATTTGTCATCGGCTGACAATTTGCCTGCAATGAGTGACGTGCGAATAGATAACCGGTCTGTTAAATCGTAGTTGATCCCTAATCCACCAGCAGCATGTGCCTGGTCAAATGTATAGCCTTTATCCTGCAAATCACCCTGGTAATTTGTTGCGCCGCCATATAGGTTAACCCAGATTTTCTGTCCATAGGAAACAGATGCAAAAAAAATAGCAAAGATAAAAAATATGTAAGACTTCATAAAAAAAGGAATATAAATTCGATGGCGATTTTGCAAAAACAATACCATAAATAAATGTAAATATCCTTTGTTTTGATGATAAGCTGTCATGGAAAAAGTTAAAAGCAATAAAATGTATTTTGTGAAGGGCCTTATACTTCTTCCATATGTGTTAAGGATTTACAAAGTATTTAGGGGTGCCTTTCCTTTAACACTTATTAACCTTCAATGGCATCATTTTTTCGCCTTTCATCCGTATTAATGAAACAAATTATAAATCATAAAAAAAGATTATTTTAAATGAAAAAAAGTATGTCATTACTAAGAAAAAACTTACTTCCGATAATTGGAATATTTGCCCTTGCGCTTTTATTTGGAGCTTGTAAGAAAACAGAATCCAATAACACGCCAGTGCCTGCAGCAGGTTTAATGGCCTTTAACCTGATTCCCAATTCGGGTGGAATTGGTGTGGCCATAGGAAGTAACAGTATTACACCCCAACCATTGTACTTCAACAATTTTACAGGAACGTATAAAGCAGTTTATACGGGCAACAGATCTCTTGAGTCATATAGTTTTGGAAGTGGCTCTACTTTAGCAAAAGAAAACCACACGTTCGCAGACAGCTCTTACTATTCTGTATTTGTAATGGGAGCAAATGATGTGTACTCGAATGTATTTGTAGAAGATAAATTGCAAAGCATACCACAGGTCGATAAGACGAAAACGTTTGTCCGTTTTGTAAATGCAATTCCTGATTCTTCCAGTTCAAATGTAACCATTTCATCAGGTGCTGAAAACATTTTTACGGGACTTTCTAAATACAAGGAAGTGTCAGAATTTAAAGAAATTCCTTCGGGAGATGTTATGGTCAAATTAAACAATGAATCAACTATTGACACTTCACGCACAATTAGTTTGGATAAGGGTAAAATTTATACTGTATTATTAACCGGTATTCCCGCTTCAACAAACAACGATTTTAAAATCGATATCAAATTCATTACAAATGCTTCTTTCTAAAAAAGGGAACATCTGATAAAAAACTCCGGAGCTTTTTCCGGAGTTTTTTTATGTCCGGCATGTATTTATCCCCAACTTTACTCCTGGAAATGTGAGGAGAACGTGAACCGAAAGAGCATATCTACAGAAAGAAATGTCCAAAAATTTCTTCAAATAGTTTTTAGCTCTTAAATTGAAAATAACCGATGTTATTTGTTCATGTTTGCGATCAATTTTTCTGATTTTTTTTAATACCAAAAAGGACTAAGTTTGCACATCTTTTTCGGGATGTAGCGCAGCCCGGTAGCGCACACGTCTGGGGGGCGTGGGGTCGCAAGTTCGAATCTTGTCATCCCGACTTAAACGGGACAAAAAAGTGGAATCCTCTTTTT
>JBBSSE010000455.1:0-2954 GCA_038242375.1 Chitinophagales bacterium | reverse complement strand
TTGAAGTGCAACTTTTCATTATTCCCGCAATTTGACAGCGGAACTATTTGAGCTATTGATTCATTTTATTATATCTGTCATTTATTTATAAAAAATAGCATTTTCTTATATAAAAAAATAAATCAGATGATTAACTTGCGCATCATTTCTGATAATTGCTAAATAATGTCTCAAATCAAACTCCCCATTTTAAAAAAATTACTTGTTTTATTGAATATTGGGGTGATTGTTTGTTATCTCTTAACCTGTCTGCTACCGTTTGTCAACACAGAAATTCTTTGGTTTATAGCAATCTTAGGCTTAGGTTTTCCCTTATTATTCTTTGCACTTTTTGGTTTTATTATTCTGTGGATCATTTTTAGATCAAGATGGTGGCTGATATCCCTCATCGTTCTTTTGATCGGTTACAAACAAGTTATTGCTGTATTTGCATTTAATACGCCTGCAAAATTTGCTATGAATAAAGCGCCGGAAACCATACGGGTTTTACATTGGAATGTTTCAAACTGGGATAACAAACCCCATAATGAATTTTCCTATAGAGATGATATGCTCGAACTGGTGAAAGAGCAACAGGCAGATGTATTGTGTTTCCAGGAATTCTATGAGTCAAAGAGTAAAAAACCGGGGAGATCAAACATTCTCTCTTTTCAAAAAATGGGGTATACCAATTATTATTTTATTCCTTCCAACGAATATGCATCCGGTTATGCATCAGGCATCGCGATATTTTCAAAATATCCTATTAGTAATTCAGTAAATTTCCCTTTTAGTGAAGACAAAGTAGGAGAGCATTTATTGCAAACAGATATAAATGTGGATGGAAAAATTTTCAGAGTTATGTCAACGCATTTACAATCTGTCCGTTTTGATGGTTCAGATTATGACAATTTTAATCTTCTCAAAAAAGGACAAAACCCCAAATTACGCGGATCAAGAACATTGGTTTCCAAATTAAAAAGAGGCTATCAATTCAGGTATGAACAGGCGGAATTAGTAAATTCAAAGATTGCTGAAAGCCCTTATCCGGTCATTTTAACAGGCGACTTCAATGACGTTCCAAATTCAAGTACCTATTTTAAAATTAAAGAAGACCTTCAGGATGCTTTTTTGAAAAAAGGAACTTTTATCGGACGTACATTCCGGTTCCTCTCTCCTACTTTACGAATTGATTATATCCTGGCAGAAAAAACCTTTAAAGTGACACAATTCAAACGGTTAACGGTGCCTTATTCTGACCATTATGGACTGGTAACGGATCTTGAATTTTAAAATACACAAAAGAAAACCCGGAAATTAAATCTGAATTAATTTAATTTCCGGGTTGCTGAATTTGCTTGTTATTTCCATTGAAATAACGGGAGAATAAATTCGGTAAATTCCAATCGGAATTTATTTTTTTGCTGTCAAAATCGACTGCAAAGTATTTACAGCTTCAGATATTGCTTCTTCAAAAGATGAAGCGCTTTTCTTAACCATATCGTCATTGCCCGGAACAATTAACCGAATATCGCAGGTTTTGTTTTGTAAGCCACCACCATCTTCTGTCAGGGTTACTTCCGCACTAATGATGGAACTATCGAATTTTTCCAGTTTGCTTACTTTTTCTTCTACAAAATTCTTCAAATCATCGCTGCCTTTGAAATGTAATGTTTGCAAGTTAATTTTCATTCTTTTCGTTTATTTAATTTTTTTTGAAAAATAGATTTTAATTATTTCAAATGAAGGTAATGAGAAAGCGGTTGGAGTATGAATATTTTAACAAGACTAACAGAATTGTTTTTTGACAAACAATATTATGGATGAATTTTTGGTTTAAAAATAGTACCCAAAATTTCTTTGGTTAATATTGTTACAAACAAAGATGAATCACTTTAAAATTCAATCAGCTTTGATTAAATTTGATTTATTTCCTAAACCACTATTATATGAAACGCAGCCTGAAAGAAATAATGCCCTTTGCTTTTCTTTTAATTGCATCACAAATATTATTTTCAACTTCCTACGCCCAATATAAAACATTTCAAGTTTCACCGGGCGGGGATACGCTTAATGCCATTGATCAGAATAATAAAAAACAAGGGAAATGGGTCATTCATGTTGATCCGTTGAGAGGTGAACGCGGTTATGAGGAAGAAGGAATTTTTATGAATGATAAAAAAGAAGGCCAGTGGAGAAAATACACCACTTCAGGTGATTTTATAGCTTTAGAAAATTATCTGCAAGGTGACAAAGATGGATTATGTCAATATTTTTCCCCCTTCGGCGAATTATTAAGGGAAGAGAACTGGCGTGCTTACAATCCGGATAGACCATACGATACCATTCCCATTTATGGAACCGGAAATAATGAAATTATCAGTTTCAAAGTAGTCAAAGCTGTGCCGTACAGTGTAAAGCACGGCACCTGGAAATACTACGATCCGGGAACCGGCAGAATTATTAAAACAGAAGAATATGAATTTAACCGCCTGATGAATTCTCCAAAAACAGAAACTGTTTTAGAAGAACCACTTAAAAAAATAAAACCTGCGGAGGTTCTTGAATATGAAAAAAAGAATAGCGGTAAAAAGAAAGTGAAAGTAAGAGAAGGCCGAACCGGCACATAGTAATTATAAAACACTACGAACAAACACTGCGAACAAATAGTTTTAAGTTTAATTTTCTAATCCTGTATTAAAGCATATCGGGAATATATCCGGAACAATATAACGTAAAACAAAAAAAGGACAGCACTTAAACGTACTGTCCTTTTTTTGTTTTCCCGGTTTTTCAATTAAAATAATTCTGTTATAAATTTGAATAGGATGGATATGCTTTTCCTTGGATATTGGTATTGGTGTTTCTACCCTATATAGAACGAAAAGTATGCCAAGTATGAGAATTGGCTGAATTCACTATATATCAGCGTACAATACAAAGTATCATTTTAAACTACTTTCCTTTTTAAGATA
>JBBSSE010000454.1:0-2963 GCA_038242375.1 Chitinophagales bacterium | reverse complement strand
ATTCTTTGCGATGGTATTGCTCACATAAGCCACATTCCTTGTCGGGTCCAGGCTTCGCGCTTTGCTGATCAGATCGGCAATCATGATTTTCATATCCTTGTCTTTTCCACGAAGTTCATTTCCAGCTCCCCATGAAAAAATAGAAGGATGGTTGTACATATTGCGCACCATTGCTTCCATCTGTCTCATAGCAATGCTTCGTATTGTATCATTGGCGGGCGTTTCCGGTCCCCACAATGGAACTTCCTGCTGAACCAGTATTCCGTTTCTATCGCAAAAATCATAGAATACATCGCTCTGTTGAAAGTGCTGACGACTGAAAATGGCATTGACATCTTTCATTAATTTTCCCATGCGGATAATCTCTGAAGCTGGTTCCGCGAATCCATAATCCGGGTTGGATCCGGCCGTCCACTCAATACCCATCAGTTTTACTCTTTCTCCATTAAGATGAGTTTGCCCATTGATGAATTCAAGTTTTCTAAATCCAACGTTGGCAGATATTAGATCACTTGCTTTTTTGGAATTTAAAACTGTTACATCAACCCTATACAGGTTTGTATGGTCAAAATGCCATGGGTGAATCTTTGCCAGGTCAAAAGAAGCAGAAGCGATATTCTCATTCCATTCCGGAGTCAGGGTAGATTGATAAACAACGTTATTGGTCTTTTGATTCTCTTCTCTTACGGTAATGCCTAAACGAATACTCTTATTCGCTGCGTCAAAACCAAGTTTCACATTCATTTTACCGGAGGAATCTTTCAGATTTAAATCGGGAGTTACATGCATCCAGGCAGCAGAAGGTTTTCCGGATACGATCATGGCAACCGGACGAATGATGCCTCCGTCATTTGCCCAATCAAAGCTACTTCCAAAAGGAACCTTGAAATCAGAGTAGGCATTGTTTGTAGATACGGTGATGATGTTTTCCTTACCATAATCCAGTTTTCCATTCAGGTTGATATAAAACTTCGTAAAGCCATCGCCTAAATTTTCTCCGGCTTTTTTGCCGTTTACATAAATATAGGAAGTGTGGTTGATCGCCTCAAATTGCAAGACCACATTTTTATTTTTCCAGCTTGCCGGAATCATCATTTTTTTCTGGTACCATCCCCAGCCGTAATGATTATTGGTTCCTTCTTCTACATTCCAGGTGTAAGGTATGGTCACTTTTTTGGCATTGCTCAAGGGTTTTTTATACCATTCACCGGCGTTTCCTTCATCTTTTAAATCGATCAGAAAAGTCCAGTCAGAATTCATGTTTATCGTGTCTCTTTGGGCAAAAGATTTTATTCCCGGTAAAAAGAATATGGTTAAGAGGAATAACGTGAGCTTATTTTTCATATTGTTTATTTATAAGAAGTAGATTTTGCTTTTGATAAATGACCGTGTTCCTGTATTTATCTATTCTGCGATTGTTTTAGGTTTCAAGGTAATCAGAATTAATTTTCCGGTTCGCTTTTAAATCTGTCAAACCAGGTGGAAATTATCCCGAACTTTTATCCTGTTATCATTACTAAAAAAAACCATCGCACCTAATCGTCCGTTATTTAGCGGAATCGAATAGGTGAAATGGTTAACAATTTAATTTAATTAAATCCTTCATCCGGGACTGATTGCCCAAAGGGCTGTGGAAAGAAATAGAAGCAAGTTTACCTCACATCTCTTTCCCGGCATTCCTGGTTTATTTAGACAAATTCACTAAATAATTTTTTACCTACAGAGGCAGTTACTTTTGTGTTTCCACCTTTTAAATTTAAGTCAACCGGCGCATTGGTTTTGTAATCTCCGGACGTGAAATCAGGAACTTTAACTGTTTTGCCATCTCTCGCTACAGACCACTCACTTAGCGGGCTAACAGCACTCCATAAAGCACAATCATACACATCCTGGTCAAGAGGTAAACCATTCCGAAGACAATCAATCAGATGCCATTGCATGATGAAATCCATTCCACCGTGGCCACCAATTTTCTTTGCCATTTCTCCAACAAGTTTTATAATTGGCGGAGTGTACTTCTCCTGCGTTTGTTTAAATTCATCCGCGTTCATCCATTCGTGCCCTTTGGAGATTTTGGCCGGTTCCGGATATTTCAATGCTCTCTCTTTTGTACCCATGATCAAATGAATCCTGGAATAAGGACCCGGTGAAGAAACATCATGAAAAAGAGTAATGGTTCTTCCTTTCTCGGTGGTAATATTGGTTATATTCATATTACCCCTGTATTTTTTATTAGTATATTGAGCATAAAACGGATCTTTAGCTGCTAACTCACTGGCGCGTTTTGCCATAGAAAAATCTGCGCCGGAAGTTGAGGTCAGGTTAAGCATTTTATCTCCACGATTGATATTCATGATCTGTGCTATCGGCCCCAAACCGTGAGTGGCATAGATATTCCCGTTACGATAATTCTCTTTCAAACGCCACATATCCCAATAGCCATTCTTTGCAAAATTCAAATCCAACAAATCATGAATGTAAGCGCCTTCCCCATGTACAAGATCTCCGAAGAATCCTTGCCTTGCCATATTCAATGTTACCAATTCAAAGAAATCGTAGCAGCAGTTTTCCATCATCATGCAATGCTTCTTTGTCTTTTCAGAAGTATTTACCAGTTGCCAGCATTCCTTTAATGTTTTAGCAGCAGGCACTTCTATTGCAACATGCTTTCCGGCATTCATTGCATAAACAGCCTGTTCTACGTGTTGGTCCCAGGGAGTACTGATCACGATCAGATCTATATCGGGTCTGTCACACATTTTTTTCCATGCATATGTGTCACCGCTATAGGATTCAGGTTTGTGCCTGGTGCCTGCTAATTGCTTCTCCATTGCATCTACTTTCTCTTTACGTATGTCGCACAGAGCTACAACCTGGGTACCTTCAACATGGCTGAATCCATAAACGTGCGTGGGACCTCGCATACCAAGACCGATAAATCCAATACGGACATTCTCAATTTT
>JBBSSE010000453.1:0-2964 GCA_038242375.1 Chitinophagales bacterium | reverse complement strand
TACGCTAACTCCAATTCAGCTTTCTCCGCAGCTACTTTTTGCAATGCATTTTTTAAATCATCGATGAGATCATTCACCTCTTCCACACCAACGGATAAACGGATTAACCCATCACACACTCCGGCTGCTTTTCTGATTTCATCAGGAATGCTTTTATGCGTCATTGTTGCAGGATGGCATAATAATGATTTTACACCACCAAGGCTTTCTGCCAGTTTGAAATAGTTCGTGCTTGTTACAAATGTTTTCGCTGCCTCAATGGTATCTTCTTTTAAAGAAAAGGAAACGATTCCACCAAAACCTGTGGATTGCTTTTTGGCAATTTCATGATTTGGATGTGAAGCAAGACCGGGGTAATAAACTCTTTTTACTTCTGGTTGAGTTTCTAAAAATTCTGCTACGATTTGGGCATTAATACAATGTTGTTTGATGCGTAAATGCAATGTTTCCAAACCTCGGATCACTAACCAGCAATCAAAAGGAGCAAGGATTGCGCCGCTTGCATTTTGTATGAATTTAATTTTTGCACCAATCATTTCAGTCTTCGTCACTACAACACCTGCTATCAGATCACTATGACCGCCAAGATATTTTGTAGCACTATGTACCACGATATCTGCACCAAGATCCAAAGGCTTTTGTAGCAAAGGCGATGCGAAAGTATTGTCTACACAAAACAGGCAATTATTGGCTTTAGCAATTTCACCGATTGCTTTTATGTCCGAAATTTTCAGTGTTGGATTTGTAGGGGTTTCTACCCAGATCAATTTTGTTTTTGGCGTGATGGCATCCACGACATTTTCAATTTTCGTCGTATCAACATAATTTACTTTGATACCGAATTTTTCATAAATATGGGTGAACAAACGGAACGCGCCGCCATAGATATCATCGACTGCAAGAATCTCATCTCCGGAAGAAAGTAATTTAACCACGGCATCAATTGCAGCCAAACCGCTGCCAAAGGCAATTCCTGTCGTTCCGTTCTCTAATTTTGCAATTAAAGCTTCCAGAGTAGCACGTGTGGGATTTCCTGTGCGTGCATAATCGTATCCTCTATTTTCACCTGGTGCCTCCTGCACGAAAGTAGACGTTTGATAAATGGGCACCGAAATAGCACCTGTTAATGGATCAGAAGGGATACTGTGTAGTAATTGTGTTGCGTTGCTCATTTTTTGTTTTTAAGATTTTTAAGAATAAATAGAATTCTTCTTTCAATTAACTTATCAAAAAAGAGCAGAAGATTATACCGGGATATCTACCGGAGTTTTAATTTACCCTGATCAGGAGCAAAAAAAAACTCACCCGGCAGAGACAGGTGAGTTAATATATTTTATTGGCAAATGCCAATTACGTAAAATTAAAACTTGAATCTGTTATCTGTCCCGCATTTCTGCGGGATGGAGTTAGCACCTTAAATGTATTGCTACATTTTGGTTGCCAAGACGTCATAGGGCCATATCCCTCTGTCTTTCTTGATAAATGAATCACAAAGAACTGGCGCAAAGATGTGGTAGAAATTTTAAACAACAAAATCTTTTTTTGAAGTAATGGTTTTTCGTAGAATGGTTTTCTAATGCGAATCAGTATAAAAAACTTTTTCTAAATTACCTATCCTCAATTATGAGGGAAACGTCCATTCAGGCACATTCCTAATTATTCTTTTTAAAAATCTTGAACGTTTTAAAAGTTAAAAATATAGTATATTCATATTCTAATTGATCGCGATTAAACCATCACCTGTCATTTAATAACAGCTACTTAAAAGCCTTTTGAGTTTTTAAATTTTATTTTATGTCAAGGAGATATCAAATATATATTTGGAAAAAAGCGCCCTTCCTTCGCCTGGTTTTGCCTCTTATTTGTGGGATTATTCTCCAGCATTATTGTAGTTTTTCATTCCTATCCGTTATTACGATCCTGCTTACTTTCGGATCATTATTTCTTTCGTTTCATCTATTTAAAGATTTCTATAAATTCAAAACCTCTTTCCTGCGCGGGATAATCCTGTCGGGTTTAATAGCCGCTTTGGGTATGTTGCTTACCTATCAGAAAGACATCAGCAATAATCAAAATTGGTACGGGAACAAAAACGATTCAACGAGTACTTTCATCGTTTGGATTAATGAACCACCCGTAGAAAAAGCCAAGTCGTACAAAGCGCTGGTGCGTGTAGAAAGCATATCTGTAAAGGATTCCGGTCAAAAAGCCATCGGTGAATTTATTCTATACTTTTCCAAAGATTCGCTTTCAGAAAAATTAAATTATGGTGATCGCATTCTTTTAAACAAACCTTTACAACTCATCAAAAACTCCGGAAATCCAGGAGGATTTGATTATGCGCAATATCTCGCCTTTCAACAGGTGCATCACCAGGTTTATTTAAAGAAAAACGAGTGGGTTCTCTTAAAAGGGAACAAGGCATCAATATTTAAAAGTGCGCTTTTCAATACACGGGAATATGTGATCAGAACCATTGAAAATTATATTGTTGGAGCCAATCAATCAGGCTTAGCCAAAGCATTACTGATCGGATACAGAGTTGACCTGGAAAAGGATTTAGTTCAGGCCTACAGCAATGCGGGCGTGGTACACCTGATCGCTATTTCCGGCTTGCACATGGCACTTATTTATGGGTTGCTGTTTTGGATTGCCATGAAAATACCGTATCTCAAAAAATCCATCGTAATCCGTACACTCACGATTCTTTTATGTTTATGGTTTTTTGCTTTTCTCACAGGAGCACCACCTTCTGTCATGCGCGCTGCTGTTATGTTTAGTTTTATCGCTGCGGGTTCACTTTTTAAGAAGAATTCTTCTGTATTCAATTCACTGGCAATCTCCGCCTTTGTCCTATTATGTTTTGATCCGTATATACTTTGGAATGTTGGATTTCAACTTTCTTACCTGGCAGTTTTAGGAATCGTTATTTTGCAAAAACCTGTTTATAATTGGTTCTATTTT
>JBBSSE010000452.1:0-2973 GCA_038242375.1 Chitinophagales bacterium | reverse complement strand
TTCTCTATTCGCGGGAAGGAGGGTAGTACCCGGATATAATCTTTTCTGGTAAATGTATCGCTGCAGCCGAAATTAGATGCTATCATTTTGATTGTATATAAACCTGTATCCTTAAACTGCTGGTAGGTACTTCCTGCATAACTTTCATTGATCCATAATTGAAAATTGGCCGAATTCGCATTTGAAACAGGCTGAAAATTTACGGGAGAATTTCCACAGATAATTGTCCCTGATAAAGAAACAAAATCTGCCTTTGGTTTGGAATATACATCTACGGAATAAAAATTGTCTGCCTTTCCATGGCAACCTTTAGCTGTAATATAAGTCAAGGTAACCGTGTATTTCCCTACAGAAAATGTGTGTTCCGGTTCAGCTTCTGTTGAAGTATTCCCATCACCAAAATTCCATTTGACAGAGGCGATTTCTTCATTACCTGTAAATTTGAATTTTTTGGTGAGGGTTTCGCATCCGTTACCCGGTGTTTGATCAATTGCCTGAATATAAACGTATGGTATCTGCAATGACACAATTTGCTGCACCCTGTTTTTGCAACCATTGCTGTCTGTAACAAATAGAGTTGCTGTGCTGCCGTTATATGGGTAGGAATACGACACAGATTTTCCTGTTGCCTGAATGGGGAGTGAATATTCGTAAATAAAGTTCCATTCTGATTTCACGGTTCCGGAAGTTGTGTCTTTAAAATTCACCGTTACCGGGAAAGTACAATACTGTGGGTATTCCACCAGGAATCCGTCAATTTTTGGAAGATCTTTCACTTCTACAATTTTGGAAACAGTTTCTTTACATTCTCCAAATTGATTGGTCAGCTCAATTTTATAAGATCCTTCCTCATAAAATGTATGATTTAAATTCCGGTTGTAGGAATAAACCGGGGATCCGTTTACTGTCCAGGAAAAAGAGGTTGAAGCGGGTGTACTTGTGTTAATAATTTGTGTTTCAGTATTTCTGCAAATAATTTCCGGCACCTGCATTCCGGAAGAAAATTCCCCCACATTTAAATAAGCTGTCTTTGCTGCTTCACTTGTACAGCCCAAATCGCTTTCGATCGAAAGTTTTACTGTATAATTTCCTTTCTTATTAAACGAATGGACAGGATTTTTTTCAGTGGATGTCATTCCGTCACCAAACGCCCATTTATAGGTCAGTGAACCTTCAGCCAATGATTGATCCTTTAACTGAACAGGATCAGATGCAAAACATATAAACGTTTTATCGGCCTCAAACGCAGCCTTCACTCCCGGTAATACCGTAACTATTTCGTCAATAATTTTCATAGAAGTACAACCATGATTATCGGTAACAGAGAGAGTTACAGAAGGTTTCTGCGGAAGTTCATAAACGTGAGAAGTTTGATTGCTATATTGACTCTCTGTATGCCCGTCCCCGAAATCCCATAAATAACTAACAATGGTTCCGTTATCTGCTTTTGCATTTGCAGTAAAAGTGACGGGATCCGGTGTACATACTTTTTCAGTAGAAACGGAAAAGTCCACTTCGGGCTTTTTATAAACAGTCAGCGTTTGCGTTTTAGAAGAAGCGGTATTTTTATCCTTTACAGTGAGGGTTACTGAATATGTTTTTTCATCAATAAATATACCTGAAGGATTCTCCAGGTAAGAAATATTTCCATTACCAAAATTCCATTCATAGATGGCCGAAGATGAAGCGCCGGTGGTGCGATTAGCGAAAGTAGTTGTCAGCGGTGAACAGCCACCTGCATTGTCCATGGAAAAATCAGCCTTTAACTGGGCATAGCCGGCTAATTGAATAAACGCAGTAATAAGTATAAAACTGACTAGTTTTATACACTTGAGAAGTTTCATTGAGTAAGTATTGGGTAAACAAGATAGCTTTTTGTTTTTATTAAAAGAGGATGAATGAAAATATTTTTTAATTAATTAGATTCATTCTTTTATATCTTTTTCTGGCTGGCCATTTCAAAGTACTCAAAAAACTTCACTTATAAAAAATCATAATTGTCGATTGTTTTAAAAAGAAATAAAGTATATCCGTTTATAACGAACGCTTTTTTGGAACTTATATTTTCAATTTTAAAAATTCGGAACTATAAGCAGAGTTGTGCTGGGTTGATTCCTCAGACAGAAATCAATATGTGTTTAGTGAAAACACTGTTTTTTTAAGTATAAATACTCAAAAATAAAGTAGGGATATATACTTCTTAACATGCCATAAAAGATTTTTAAATATCTTAAACCTTGATTTAAAAGTATTATGAGGTATTTGTATTGGAAATGATTGCTCAAAATAGGATTTTGAAAGAAAAGATAAAAAATAGAGTATAGAAACTTCTATATATTAGGGCGATAGATACGAACCAAAATATAATTCAATGAATAATAAAATAACCGTGAGTGAATTTTTTAAAAAATTCAATCAATTACAAAGAGCAGGGATTTTATTTCTTATCTTCTTATCCTTAGCAACAGTCAAACCTACCAATACTTTCGCTCAAACGGGTCTTCCCGCAGGAAGCTGTGGGATTGAATATATTTATGATGCGGTTGGGAATATGGTAGAACGACAATATATATGTAATAACAGCAGTAGTAGTAGTAGTATGGCTTCCATTCATACCCTTAAATCGCAAAATAAAACAAGTTCCGTTCAAGCCGTTACAACCTTGTATCCAAATCCAACAACCGGAAAATTTAGTATTAAAATGGTAAAGCCTTTGCAGAATACACAAGTTGAAATTGTCAATGTTCAAGGCTCTGTTATTTTTAAAAGCATGATGAATGGGACCTTGTTACAATTTGACCTTTCAGGGAAACCGTCGGGTACTTATTTTAGGTCTTTTAGATATTTTAATAACCATGTTCCTGATGTATTTGATCGGTTACCTTGGGATAATAATAAGTACCCAAGACGATATAATCCAAATTGGTATTGGATATTTTCTCATCCGCCTATAATTTTTAGTTGGTGGCTATT
>JBBSSE010000451.1:0-2975 GCA_038242375.1 Chitinophagales bacterium | reverse complement strand
GCGTGAAATTCATAGAAAGCTTTTTTTACCGGATCCATTTGTTCATTGCCATCCCAGGCTTCCGGAATCAGCATCATCATCACATGCGGGAGCGACCGACCGCAGAGATGCAGCAACTCGATCATATTATCCAGGCATGCCGAATCTGATTGATCTCCATCCACCACGGGAAGAAGCATATTCATTTCTTCCGGCGTAAAGAATTTCGATATGAAATCCTTTTCACTGGTACGAAGCCAGTTTAAATTCCCTTGTAAAGTGTTGATCTCTCCATTATGAGCGATATAACGAAATGGCTGCGCCAGCTTCCAGGAAGGAAAGGTATTGGTGGCAAAGCGAGAGTGTACTAATCCAAAGGCAGAGACGATTTTTTTATTATTGAGATCAGGGTAGTAGCCACGTAGCTGGCGGCTCGTCAACTGACCTTTATATATAATGGTTTTGCTGGAAAGAGACGCGATATAAAAACCAATGGCATCCTTCCTTACAGTATCATGAATCGTTTTGGTAGCATAATTCCGGAGCACAAATAATTTCCGTTCGAAGGCTTCCTGATCCGTCATGTAATCCGGGCA
The DNA here is from genome assembly GCA_038242375.1 of Chitinophagales bacterium. Taxonomy (GTDB): domain Bacteria; phylum Bacteroidota; class Bacteroidia; order Chitinophagales; family Chitinophagaceae; genus Ginsengibacter. The sequence continues at coordinate 2,400 of JBBSSE010000451.1, read as the reverse complement.
GGCGATAAACACATGCTCCATTTCCGGCTCTACCGAAAGTGCTGTTGGCCCGATGTCATCTACATTTACCGGTACTTTTCTATAACCGATAATGTACAATCCCAGCGATTCCGCGCAACGATAAAAAATATCGCGACATTCTTCTTTCAACCGGATATCTTTCGGAAAAAATAAAACGCCCACACCATACTTTGTGTACGATGGTAATGCGAATCCCAGCCTTAAACATTCAGTGTAGAAAAATTCGTGTGGTACCTGAATAAGAATACCGGCACCATCGCCTGAATTTATTTCACATCCGCAAGCCCCGCGGTGTTCCATATTTTCCAGGATCGTTAACGCGTCTGATACGATCTGGTGGCTCTTGTTGCTCTTGATATTGGCAACGAACCCGATTCCGCATGAATCATGCTCAAATTTCGGGGAGTATAATCCTTGTTGTCCCATAAATAAAACTTTGTAGTACAATAAAAAACATTCCTGTTCTGCATCGTTTTATTTAATCCGGCGGTCCATTTTCATTTTTCCAATCCCGATCTATGACATTGTCCAATGAAAATGTACTATCGGTTTAATACAGGTAATTTCCTGCGTAAAAAAATGCTCCTAAAAGTATTTTAAAAATAGCCTTGCGAGTGTTTTTTATATAGGAATAATACAATGGGCAAATTTGGTTTTATATTTAGGAATGCAATAGGGGAGTGCGTTTTAGAGGAATAGGAATACGGTTTCCAAAAAAGAGGAGATTGGGAAGAATTAGAAATTGTTTAAAATTGGAGGTTTTTTTTGGAAAAGATGAAAGGGGAATGGGGGTGTTACGTTACAATCGTAGAGAAGTAATGCTTTGAGTCTCTACCTGCCATTTCCTTTATCTAATTCCCACCCGCAATCTGCGCATGATGATACAAAATCCCTTTCAGCAATTTCCCAATAACCGGATTGATCTCTTCTCTTAAAATAGATCCTGGTAAAGGAAAATTACTTGCTGCCCTGGTGAAGAGGTTTCCTGCTTCGCCTTTCAGAAGTTCTAATCTTCCTTCTCTAAAAGATGCTTTGGTTGGATAGTATACAATGAAGATTGGAATATCACCGTTCTTTTTACTTAAATATTCTTTTAAGATTGCTAAACGATTGTATTTTCTTCCATCAGGTTTTGGATAATAATTGGAAAGTTTTTGGTCAGATATGGAAGTATCTAAAGTGTGTTTTTTGAACTCCAGAATACAAACCGGATCACCTTCTTTATCCAGTATAATTAAGTCCACATCTCCGGGATAAAGACTATCTGTACGGGATAAATGACATTCTAAATTTGATGTGCTATAGAAAAGACCCTTGGAACCAATTTTGACCGGACCTCCTGAATGTTTTTGAATGGAGGTTTTTAAATTTTCCAGTGTAATAATTGTAGGATTAAATGTGAAGGCATCTCCAGTGCTGACGAGTTCGGCGACAAGAATATCCTGTGCATTATCGGTCCAATCCATAGCATCTTTGAATAAAATAAATTGAATTTTTAGGTTGTTTTTCACTCCAAAATTGTTCAGCGTCTTTAATTGCTGGACACCGAATTCCTTTATTAAAATTTCTTCTATATTTTCAATTACATCCTCATAGTTAACGGCAGGTGACACGATTCTTTTTATCCAGATTTCCGGTGAGAGAGAGAACGGAGTTGAACTCCAATCAACAAAGAAGTCAAAAGTGATTCCCGTTAATGCATGTTCATTTAACCAGGTTTCAGAGAACCAATGTTCCGGGCAGCCGCTCTCGGGATGAGACTTTGGCAGTTCACTTCTATTGCCACATTTCGCTAAAAAAGGCTTTGATAAAATGGCGCATTCTTTTCTGCCCCATGTATGTCCGTCTTTTGGATGGATGCCTGACTTAGAATTTTTTAATTGTTCGATGCACTCCAGGTCTTTTACCTCTACTTCATAATTATCCTGGCGGAATAAAAATGAACTCCCGTCTGTTCTGTTTCTCTTCGTTCCGGCTGCATAAAAAATCCCTTTCGTTGGTAATTCGGATTTCAGCAACCAACCGCAGATTTCAATGACCTGGTCCATACCATGGTAACTGCAAAAAACAAGGATTTCTGCGTCATGTCTTTCCTGCAGAATGTAAAAATTATTGACAAAATAAGGACGTACATAGGATTTTCGTTCTATGGTTTTGACATCAATTTTTCTACCTTCAAATAACAGATCATATCCTCCGTCAAAGCCTACTTTTTTTTCTGTCAGATTGGGGTAATTTCCTGTGAGATAATGATGCGTGACCATTTCACCAATCATTCCAACCTCCTGTTTACGGGGACTCCCGTCTTCTACACCACGATTTCCAAGATTATGATGGTTCAAATATTTTCTCACCGACGAAATGAGGTCATCCGTAACT
>JBBSSE010000450.1:0-2979 GCA_038242375.1 Chitinophagales bacterium | reverse complement strand
GAATACATTCACGTCGTAGAAGGTGAAGGGAGTAAAGTGGTTCCCTCCTTAATGGAATCATTTCGGTTCGATCATGTTTTTTACACAGGCAGCGGAAACGTCGGGAAATCTATTTACCAGGCTGCTGCAAAAGATCTTATTCCTGTAACCCTGGAACTTGGCGGAAAAAGTCCCGCAATTGTGGAAGCAGATGCAGATATAAAAACGACTGCGAGGCGTATCGTTTTAGGCAAATTTGTTAATGCCGGTCAAACCTGTGTGGCACCTGATTATATTCTTGTACATGAATCCGTAAAAGAGAAATTTCTTTCAGCCTTGATCAAATGCACAGAAGAGTTTTTTGGAAAGAATCCTGCAGAGAGTGCAGAATATGGGAAGATTATCAATGAAAAAAGGTTCGATTCACTTTTGGCTTATTTGAATACTTCAGGTAAAATATATTTCGGCGGCGAGCACAACCGGGAGAAATTATTTATCGCACCCACGATCATTACCGGTGTTTCTATGCAGGATAAAATTATGAAAGAGGAGATTTTCGGACCCTTGCTCCCTGTCATACAATTTAAAGAAAGAGAAGAGGCGCTTGCTATGATCAGGGAAAATGATAAACCACTTTCATTTTATCTTTTTTCAGATAAAAATGAAAGCATCCGATGGTGGATGGACCGGGTTTCTTTTGGTGGCGGATGTGTGAATAATACCATCTGGCATTTAGCTAATCCGAATATACCTTTTGGAGGAGTGGGAGGTAGTGGAATAGGGAAATATCACGGGAAATATTCCTTTGAAACCTTTACGCATGCAAAGGCGGTGATGAAAACCCCGGTATGGTTCGATCCTAATTTGAAATATCCACCTTTTAAAGGAAAACTCAAACTACTTAAAAAATTTATCAAATAAACGGCCCTCTTTTTTCAAAACCTAAAACACTTATGTATGCGAAAATTTCTATTTTTCATTTTGGTGGTGAATCTATTTTTGTATGGTGAATCGCAAGCCCAGAATACAATCCGCGGCACGGTCACCAATCGCGTAACGGGCGAAGACGTGCCGGCTGTTTCCGTTATTATTAAAGGTTCAAAAGAGGGAACATATACTGATGAAAGAGGGCGATTCAATTTGACCGCCAAAGGGAATTTACCCATTACCCTTGTTATTTCTTCTATCGGATTTGCAACAAAGGAAGTTGCCGTAAAAAGTTTTTCTGAATCCGTTGCCATACAACTTGAATCAGCCTCTGCTCTGGGGCAGGAGGTTGTCGTTTCTGCCAGTCGTACAGTGCAGAAAAAACTTGCCTCTCCCGTCACCATTGAACAGATCAGCACAAAAGATATTATCAATTCACCTCAGTTGAATTATATAGATATGATCCAGGGATTGAAGGGAGTGGATGTAACTGTGTCCAGTATTGGGTTTACAAGTATCAGTACGCGTGGATTTAATACAAGTGGAAATACAAATTTTACACAAATAGTAGATGGAATGGATAACCAGGCGCCGGGATTGAATTTCCCTCTTGGTTCTGCTATCAGTCTTACAGAACTCGATGTGGATAATATTGAAATGCTTTCGGGGGCTTCTTCCGCGCTCTATGGTTCACGCGGATTAAATGGAACGCTTGTAATGAATGGGAAAGATCCGTTTAAATACCAGGGATTGAGCCTGATGGTAACGCAAGGTGTAAATCATGTGAAAAGTAAAAGCAGCAATGACCCGGTAGATGCTTCTCCTTATTATGACTGGACGTTAAGGTGGGGTAAAAAAGTTAATGAAAAGTTTGCGTTTAAGGTAAATGCGCAATACACCCAGGCAAAGGATTGGGTAGCCACGGATACCGCAAATAAAAATGGTCCTGGAACAAGATTTACAGATCCGAATTATAATGGCATCAATTATTATGGAAGTGAAACTTCTATAGATATCCGTCCTTTTTTACAAGGCGCGCTCATGCAGGAACCAGCTCTTGCCCCATTGATTGAACCAATGCTTGCAAGTCCATATAACGTAGCAAGAACGGGCTATGCGGAGTATGGATACCTCGATAATAAAGCACAGATCTTTAAAACAAATGTTGAGTTCAGATATAAGATAAAACCTAACCTGGAGGCAATTGCTTCAGGAACATTTGGCACCGGTAATGTGGTGTACACAAATGATACGCGTTACCAGATTAAAGATTTTAAAGTAGGCCAATACCGCCTTGAATTAAAAAGCGATAACTGGTTTTTAAGAGGATATACCACGCAGGAAAATTCAGGGCATACTTTGGTTGCAGGTCCTACGGCTCAATACATCAATGAAGGTTGGAAAGAAAGTTATGATGGTGCTGCAGGCGGATGGTATCCTGAATATACAATGGGATTGATTGGCTCTTTAATGGGGGGAGCAAATTTTACCCAGGCAAATCTTGATGCAAGAGCGTTCGCTGACCAGGGAAGGCCAGAAGCGGGGTCTCCTTTGTTTAATACATTGAAAAATCAAATCAGTAAAACACCTATTCCGGAGGGTGGTACCTTGTTCCAGGACAGAAGTAAATTATACAATACAGAGTTTCAATATAATTTCTCTAATGAGATCAAATTCGCGGAAGTGATTGCCGGAGTGAACTGGAGATTGTATAGTCTGAATAGTAAAAATTCTTTGTTCCCGGATAAAGACAAACCAATTAATGTAAATGAATACAGTGCTTATGTGCAGGCATCTAAAAAATTAGCCCAGGAAAAATTAAACCTGGCGGTTTCTTTCAGGTACGATAAGAACACGCTTTTTACTGATCCGAAAATTACCTCAAGAGCGTCTGCTGTTTACCAGGTGGCACATGAAAATTTTATCCGTTTTTCTTATCAGAACGCCTACAGTTTTCCATCCAATATCCAGGCGCTTCAAAATACACTGAACGGGTATAATAGCTATTCTTCCGGTGGTTCGAATTTATTGTTGAATGACAACTATCATTTTGATCAATTTCCGCCATACACT
>JBBSSE010000449.1:0-2980 GCA_038242375.1 Chitinophagales bacterium | reverse complement strand
TCTTGGTATTAAGAGATCACCAAGGTCAACAGGTTATTCGGTTACTTCCATTCCCACTACCTCTATTACCCAGGCAAGGGCATCCAATCTCGCTAACGGATTGTCTGGAAAAGTAGCAGGATTGGCAGTTTTTACGGTGAATAACGGTGTCAATCCATCCACCCGTATCGTTTTAAGAGGTGAACGTTCCATTTTGGGAAATAACCAGGCAGCGATTGTTTTAGATAATATTCCAATTACTTCCGATTATATCCAATCCATAAATCCGGATGATATCGTTTCCACTACAATTTTAAAAGGTGCTAATGCAGCAGCACTTTACGGGTCATCTGCTGCTAATGGAGTAATTATATTAACCTCAAACAAAGGACAAAAGGGAAAACCAAGAATTAGCGTCACTCAAAGCACTACCATAGAAAAAGTCTCCTTTTTTCCTAAATTTCAAACCCGTTTTGGGGCAGCATCAACAGAAGGGCCATTCGTAGATCCTCTAACAGGTTATATACCACATGTACCTTTTGAGAATCAACAATATGGAGCAGCATACAATGGCGCTACCTTACCCTTAGGTGTGCCTGCCCAATATACTGATGCACAGGGAAATTTACACGACACGATGCAAAGTGTCGTTTACAGTAACAAAAACGCGATTAAAAACTTTTTTGTAACCGGCATCACCACCCAAAATGGTATCAGTTATTCTGATGGCGATGATAACGGTACCTTTTATTTATCAGGTCAATATGTAAATACCACAGGTACAATTCCTAAAGATAAATCTGAACGCACTGTAGTGAGAATGGGAGCTACCAGAGACTATGGTAATTTTTCCGCTTCCGCATCGGCCTCATACACTGGTTTCAATTCAAATGTTGCAGGAGGTGATTATAACCAGGGACGTCCGGCCTATTGGAATGCCCTGAATACCCCAGGCGAAATTGATATACGGGAATATAAAGATGTGAATTCATTATTTGGACAGGAAAGTTATTTCTACAATGCTTATTATCCGAATCCTTATTGGCAAATCGAAAAAAGCCGGATAATTTCACGCAGGCAGGATCTTCTGGCAAACGCTGAATTGAATTTTAAGGCCGCTGATTGGATTAATTTTACTTACAGAATTGGAATCGCATCCACAAACTATCAGGATAAAGCCACAAAAGCGGGTGTAATATTTACCGATTACGCGATTAGCGATCCGGCAGGAGCCAGTAATACCGCGTCTGGTTTTCCAAATGGTGTTACTCCCAAAGAAGGGGATGACATGAGTATCTATACTACTGTACAATCTGATTTTTTAGCCAGTTTCAATAAGGACTTTTTAAATAAGGATATTAATGTTAAATTGATTTTAGGCGGAACTGTCAATCAGTTTAATAGTCGGGGGACAAGCATTGGTGGGGGACAGTCAGCATTAACACAATTGCAAATTCCAGGATTGTACAATGTTTCAAACGCAATAGGTGTACCGATTGTAGGAGAAGGAAAGGTTCAAACAGGCACCTTTGGCGCCTTCGGTGATTTACAATTAAGCTATAAAAATTTCATTTTTCTAGAAGCAACAGGTAGAAATGATTGGGTTTCTGTACTTGATCCTTCAAACAGATCTTTTTTCTATCCTGGTATTAATGGATCCTTTGTATTCACCGATGCCTTCCCAGGTATTAAAAATAATTTATCCTGGTTGAACTTTGGTAAAATAACTGCAAGTTATACCAAGGTAGGTACCGTTTCTCTGGGTGCCTACGCCTTATCGAATACTTTTGGACAAACAAGTGGTTTTCCATATGGTAGTTTAACTGGTTTTGCTTTAGGAACCAATTTAGCGAATGCAGGCATTAAGCCGGAGTTTACCTCTTCCCAGGAATATAGTATCCATTTAACCATGTTTAATAGCAGGGTAAATTTAGAAGGTACTTATTATAATCAACAGGTAACGAATGAAGTGGTTCCCATTAGTCTTTCTGCTTCAACAGGATTTTTAAGTACCACACAAAACCTTCCTGGCTTAATACATAATTCCGGTGTAGAATTAACCGGAGATATAACTCCGCTGCTTAATCTGGGTCCAGTAAAATGGAGCATCGGGGCTAATGCTTCATTCATGAAAAGTAAAGTTGGCTCAGATATCTCTCCCATATTGATCGGAGGTTATGCCGCCGGATCAGTTTATACAATAAAAGGCAAACCTATTCGTGAATTGTTAGTTACCGATTGGTTGAGAGACTCTTTGGGCAGGGTGATCGTAGATCCTAAAACAGGTTACCCAAAAGCTGACCCAACAATAAAAGATGCAGGCCAGGCAACTCCCGCCGTAATTGTAGGAATAAATACCTCTTTTAAATATAAGGACTTAACATTAAATGTTCAAGGTGAATACAGGGGAGGTTATAATGTTTTTCAATTTATAGGTAATGCAATGGCATTTACCGGCACCAGCGAGATTACCGCCATCGCAGGAAGAGGAAAATTTATTTATCCTAATTCAGTAATTTCTGACGGTCACGGAGGTTATACGCCCAATACTTCTGTAGCCATACAGGATGGAGCTACAGGTGGCGGTTTTTGGCCTTCTGTATATAATACCGCTGGTTCTCCTTTTGTTGCAAGTGGCGATTTTTGGAAAATAAGAGAAGTGAGTTTAAGCTACGATTTTCCGTTAAGAAATGTGAAATCAGTTAAGGAATTACATTTTAGTCTCGTAGCAAGAAATCTGGTTACTTTCTTACCGAAAGATAATCCTTATGCCGACCCGGAATATAGCCAGTTTGGAACGGGTAATGCACAGGCAGTCAGTAATGAAAATTTATCACCACCAACACGAATTTATGGTGCATCAATAAATATTGTTTTTTAGACGAATCATGATTTTTCAATTAAATAAAATTTCATAATGAAAAAAGTACAAATAGGCCTTATTGTTACTTTAATAATAGCGCTCGGAAGTTGCACTAAAACCATTCTGGATGTAAATAGT
>JBBSSE010000448.1:0-2987 GCA_038242375.1 Chitinophagales bacterium | reverse complement strand
GCGGCCAGCGAGCTTTCTAAAACTCTATCCCAAATAAAGGCTGCGGGATCTTTGATGTATTCTGCTTTCCCAATAAAAAAATCAAATCGTTTATCTGCCAGCAATTCCGGAATCCGGCTTTCCCAAAAACCATGAATTCCTTTTTGATTGGTTAGCTGACCGTTATAGTTTTTAGTAGCATGTAAAGGCACATGAGCATCCCCGATATAATGACCGATATCCGTACTATTTTTCATGATGGCTGAAAAATTTTTATCGCGGAAAGCTTTTGTAAGTCGTTTGAGCATGACATCCACATGCCAGGGCACAATACCTTCCTGGTACAACATTTCTTCCCCATACTTTTTTACAGCATCTTCCCATTTCCTGGGCAGTTCCGGAAAAGGATATTCGCCATAAACATCGAGGTCAATAAAATGACGAGCTCCTTCCTTTTCGATTGCATATCTTCTCTTATCCGGATCTACAGCATGTTCAGTGATGAAATCAATGTTCGTTTTGTACAGCACCATCATCTGCGGCGGCAACAGAAATACAGAATAATAATTTATTTTCTTATGGCCGAAAAATCCCCAACAAAAGCATTGCAAAACCATGAAGGTGCAACAAATAAGTAAAAAAAATTTCTTCATAAGCAGTGAATATGAATATTAATTTTCAATAGCAATATCTTCCAGCACATCCTCCAGATCTTCAGTAGCAGTTTGAGTAACTCCCCCGCTCACAGCAAACTTCATTGCCTGGGCAGCACTAATCCCGGTTAGTGGTCTTATTTTATCTTTTGGCACAATATATACATTCCCTGCCACTGAATAGGACATGGGCAAATAAACAGCTACATAATCATGCATTCCAAAGCTACTCATATCTTCTTGCGTAATAAAGCCTACGCGCCATACATCCGGATAATCCACACTGGCAAGAACATTATGGGTAAATTTCTTTTTATTTCCGGCAAAAGCTTCGAAAAAGTCTTTGATAAAAGAATAAAATAATTTAATTCCCGGGGTTCTTTCAAGTATCCTGTCCATGAGGGATAAAATTCTTCCCAATACAAAAAAGGAACTGAGAAAACCGGTTAGAATGATAAAACCGATCACGATGATAAACCCTAATCCCGGAATATTGATTGCAGGGCGCAGAAGGCTGTCAATCTTATCAAAAATCAGGTAAATAAAATAGATCGTTATTGAAACAGGACCTAAAATTAATAATCCCTGTAGAAAATATTGAATGAGTTTTTGATACCGCACTTTGGAATCCATTTGTGAATATATTATGGTTTGTTTACCCTGTAATAATAAAATTGACCAATTCGGGAAAAGAGACTATTTAAATCCACCTAAATTTCAGAAAGATCTCTTCGTTTTAAATTATGGGGTAAATTTAAAAAGTAAAGATACCAGAACCATCTAATATTTTGATTCTAAATGAAAAATTGACGATCCCTATTGGTCCATATTTACACCCTTCTTTTCAAAACCGGCTCAAAAAATCCCTTAAATAAATCTATCACATTTTTTGTTTTCTTTCACAAAAAAAACCATGGAAACTATCTTTCTACAAAAAGTTTCCTTAGTTTTGCTGTCCGATGGAAATAAGAGATAGAATAAAACATAAAGCGGACGAATTATACCGGCGGTACGGAATCAAATCTGTTACAATGGATGAAATAGCCCTGCAAATGGGTGTTTCAAAAAAAACAATTTATCAATCCTTTTCTGATAAAAATGAGTTGGTGGATGAAGTGGTTGTTGATATGCTTGAATCAAATAAAAATTGCTGCCTTGTATCTATTACTAATTCCGAAAATGCTATTCATGAAGTTTTATTAATGATGGAAGCAATGAAGGATATGATGTCCAGTCTAAGTCCTTCTTTTGTATTCGACATCCAACGCGGCCATCCGTCATCCTTCAAAAAATTCGATGATTTTAAATCAAGTTTCATTTTTGAAATTTTGAAAGCAAATATCGAAAGAGGGAAACGGGAAGGCCTATACCGTCCGGAAGTTAACTCCGACGTTATTTCCAAATTCCGGTTAAATACAATGATGCTGATTTATAATGAAGAGATTTTTCCGAGGAATCAATACACTGTAGCAGAACTTCAAAATGAAATGATCCTTTATTACCTGTATGGATTAGTCACTTTAAAAGGATTTGAACTTATCACAAAATATCTAAAAGAAAGCGCAAAAAAAACGGAACAATGAAAACAAAACTGATAGTTGCTATCACTTTATCTGCCCTATATACTTTTTCAGGTATAAACGCAGTAGCCCAACAACAAACGAAGTCTCCGGAAGAGCACGCTTTTTCAGTAAAGCAGGCAGTTAATTATGCGCTGAAGAATTCAGCACAGGTTAAAAATGCTCTGCTGGATATTCAATCACAGGAAGCCCAAAATAAACAAATAACAGCAGCAGCCTTACCCAAATTATCAGCAAGCGGCTCCGCAACCTACAATCCGAATGTTGCCGTACAAACCATCCAGGATTTTATATCGCCGGCAGTTTATGGGGTATTAAAAGAGAATAATGTAAAAGATGGGAGTGGAAATCCCATTAAATCGCCTTCAGATTTCGGTTATTTCCCTATTGGATTTGGAGCAAAATGGTCCGGACAGGCAGGAATTGATTTCCAACAATTACTTTTCGACGGCCAGGTATTCGTAGGTCTCCAGGCAAGAAGAGCCTCTATTAAAAACGCAACCCTTACCGCTGAGGTTACACAAGAGCAGATCAAAGCCAACGTATATAAGATCTATTATCAACTGGTCGTTGGCCAAAGACAAATAGGAACTTTGGATGCCAACATTGAAAACGTTCAAAAGTTGCTTCATGACACCAAAGAGATTTATAAAAATGGTTTTGCAGAGAGATTGGATGTTGATAAAGTACAAGTTCAACTCATCAATCTTCAAACACAAAGATTGAAAGCAGAAAATCAATTGGAAGCAGGCCTTGAAGGATTGAAATTCCTGAT
>JBBSSE010000447.1:0-2997 GCA_038242375.1 Chitinophagales bacterium | reverse complement strand
ATTTACTAAATCATCCACCTCCTTTTTCATATTTTCCGGCAGGGAGGCAAGTCTTATATATGAATACAGATCAGACATATGCTAAATAAATCTTTTTCAAAAGAAAACAAGTTAAGCCTTTTTTGAAAACCTTAGATTAAATCACACAATAAAAAATACAGAAAGACATCAATAAAACTTCCTTTTCGAAAGATATTCCCGCACATAATCCCCAACCCCTTCTTCTAAAGAAAAGAAAGGTTGATCATATCCGGCCTCATGAATCTTTTGCATGGACGCTTCTGTAAAATATTGGTAGGTTTCTCTTAAATCTTCCGGCATATCAATGTATTCTATGACCGGATCAAGATTAATTCCTTTAAAGGTTGCTTTTACGAGATCATTGAATGTTCGCGCTTCGCCGGTTCCGGCATTGTATATTCCGGTAATAAAGGTTTTCGAATCAGTCTGCCAGCATTCTAAGAACCAGAAACAGATTTTCAAAATATCCTTTACATAAATGAAATCGCGCTTTTGTTCACCATCTTTAAAACCTTCTTTATGGGATTTGAATAATTTCACAAAACCGTTTTTCTCAATCTGGTTATAAGAGTGAAAGATCACACTGGCCATTCTGGCTTTGTGATATTCATTCGGTCCGTAAACATTAAAGAATTTCAGTCCCGTCCAGGCAGGAGGTGCATCCGTTTGTTTTAATGCCCATTTATCAAACTCATTCTTGGAAACTCCGTAAGGATTCAGCGGATGTAATTCCGGGATAATGGATTCATCATCGGTATATCCATTTTCTCCCGCACCATACGTGGCCGCAGATGAGGCATACACGAGGGGAATATTCTTTTTAGTGCAGTAATTCCAAACTTTTTTTGAATAATCCACATTCAGATGCTCATGCACAGAATAATCAAATTCTGTTGTATCTGTGCGCGCACCTAAATGAAAAACAAAATCAATCTTCGGATTCTCCTTTTCAAGAAATTCAAACAGCTTTTCCCTTTCAACCTTTAACTGAAATTTTTTACTCTCAAGATTAGGTATTTTGTCCTCACGGGAAAAATCATCCACCAGCACCAGGTTATCAAACCCTTTGCTATTTAAATACCCTACGAGGCAACTGCCGATAAAACCAGCAGCGCCTGTAACTATAATGCTTATAGATTTATCCATATTAATACCTTGTTTTCCTGGTAGAAAATTTACTTCTTCATAAAATTCCCTATCGCTTCATCATATTTCATTTTCCAGCCTGATACCATTCCCCAATCTTCTTTATTCACTGAAACATTACCCGAAGTTACTTCTCCGATTTTTTCAAATGGAATATTCAATGACTTTTCAAATTCTTCTGTTTTCTCTTTTTTCACAGAAACCACAATTCTGCCCTGGGCTTCACCAAACCACCACGCATCAGAACGGATCGACTCATTCTTTTGAGCCACATCAAAACCGAGGTTTTTGAAAAAGCTGCATTCCATTAAGTTAATAAACAATCCTCCTTCAGCAATATCGTGAGCCGAAGCGATGAGTTTGTTTTTTATAAGCGAACGAACTTCTTCATGCAATGCAAATTCTTCATCAAGATCGAAATATGGTGCCGGAGAAAATTCTACATTTTTTATTTTATGCAGGTATTCGGAGCAATTAAAATCTTCCTCATTTTTTCCTAAAACATAAATAACATCTCCTGCTTCTTTGAAATAAAGAGACATTTTATTATCCAGACCTTCCAGTAATCCTACCATTCCAATAGTTGGTGTGGGATAAACCGGGCCGGTTGGAGATTGATTGTAGAAACTTACGTTTCCACCTGTAACAGGTGTATTGAATTTATTACAAGCTGCGGTCATTCCTTCGATGCTTTTTACAAACTGGTAATACACTTCCGGATCGTAAGGATTTCCAAAATTTAAACAATTCGTAACACCTAAGGGCTCTCCGCCACTGCAAACAATATTCCTCGCGGCTTCACTTACAGCGATCATACAACCTACATACGGGTTCGCATATACATACCTGCTATTACAATCTGTAGTCAGTACCAGCGCTTTATTTGTTTCAAGAATTGCAACGACTGCCCCGTCAGACGGGTCATTCGTATTTAAATTAGCCGCGCCCACCATGCTATCGTATTGCTCATAAATCCACTTTTTAGAAGCTATGGAAGGCTGAACGATCAATTGTTCTGCTACCGATTTAAGATCTTCCGGAACAGCAATAGATGAAGCATCAAAGGCATTCACTTTTTCAAAATATTTTGGCTCAGTGTATTCCCTCGTATAAACCGGTGCGCCTCCACCAAGAACCATACTTTCCGCAGGTAATTCTGCTTCCAGTTCACCATTCATATAAAAACGCAGTGTATCGCCTTTTGTAACTTCTCCTATTTCAGAGCAGGGTAAATCCCATTTTTCAAAAATATCGGTAATCTCTTTTTCTCTTCCTTTTATTACTGTGATCAGCATTCTTTCCTGGCTTTCGCTTAAAAGCAATTCCCAGGCTTTCATATTTTTTTGACGTGTAGGTACTTTTTCAAGATAAATATTCATTCCTACCTGTCCTTTGGCACTTGTTTCGGCGGTGGAACAAATAATTCCGGCAGCTCCCATATCCTGCATTCCTACTACAGCACCGGTTTTAATGATTTCCAAACAAGCTTCCAGTAATTTCTTTTCCTGGAAAGGATCTCCCACCTGCACTGCAGGTAAATCTTCCGCGCTGCTTTCTGTAAGGTCTGCAGAAGCAAATGCTGCTCCGCCCATTCCATCTTTTCCAGTAGCACTTCCGGCAATAAATACCGGATTTCCTATTCCTTCAGCAGTAGCACTAACGGTTTCGCCCACACGAACAATTCCCGCGCTCATTGCATTCACCAAAGGATTTGTATGATAACATTCTTCAAAATAGATTTCTCCACCTACAGTTGGTACACCAAAGCAGTTGCCATAATGGCCAATGCCATCCACAACACCTGTTACAAGGTGCTGAGTCTTCGCTTCT
>JBBSSE010000446.1:0-3008 GCA_038242375.1 Chitinophagales bacterium | reverse complement strand
TTCCGTCTAATCCACGGAAGTTTTTTTGTAGGAATAGGTCGCGACCTGTCCTGCAAGCACAAATAAAGATTAAATCCCTTAGTTAATACCTATTTGGTATTTAGAGAATTTTTCAGTTCTTTTCGAGTTGTATATACTTAAAGGTTTAGTAACGGCCAGGCAACAGGCCGGGAGGCCTGCGCCAGGGAGTGTTAAAAATTCGTGTAATTCGTGTCTGAAATTCGTGTTTTCATATCCTTAAATTTCGTATTTCCTCCCTACACAAAATCCATCAATCCATACTTTCTTCCCAATATCAATTCATCATCTGCTCCAAGCCAATTACGTAGCATGGTGGCATAGACGTTCTTAAAATCCACTGTGTACTTTAGATCTCCATCCACCAGGTTTTGCAAATCAGGTAATTCATTGATAAATCCTTTCTTCTTTAAGCCTCCCCCAATTAAAAACATATTGTTCGCGGTTCCGTGATCAGTGCCACCACTGGCATTCTGTGCTACCCGGCGACCAAATTCACTAAACGTCATCACCGTTACATCTTCAAAACGGTTATTCGCCTTCAGGTCTTTCACGAAGGAAGTCATGGCGTCATTTAATTGGGTAAATAGCCTTGCCTGCTGATTTTCCTGGTTTACATGCGTATCAAAACTTCCAAGGCTCACGTAATATACCTTTGTATTAATATCACTCATGATGAGGGAAGAAATCGTTTTAAAGTTTTTACCTAATTCTGTAGCGGGATACGTTTGTGTAGAAATATGGCGGCCGCTTTGTTCATAAATATATCCCGCACTACTCATCGTTTCACTCAAAGTTTTATATAAATAATCCGCAGTCGCTTCTTCGTGCACATGTTCATGGGAGGAATTTACTTGTTTGAAAAAACGGTCATTACTTAATTGAAAAAGTTTTTTAGGATCCTGAAGTGCCAGACCTTTTTGGACAGCTCCTTTCATCGCCAGGCTTAACACATCATCTATTTCAAGCGCCTGCACGGGCATGTCACAGTTGGCGCATTGAGCATCGAGGTAGCGGCCAAGCCAGCCGGTATTGATGTATTCATTACTCTGACTGGCACTTTGCCAGATATCCATACTGCGAAAATGTGACCTGTCAGGATTGGGATAGCCTACATTATTCAGAATACTAAGATTCCCTTCATCATACAAGGTTTTAAAATAAGGAAGGGCAGGATGAATTCCTGCTTCGTCTGTTAATGCCAGCGCGGTTTCTTTTTTAATTCCTAGTCCGGGCCTTGAGCGATAATAAATATCATTTCGCATAGGAATAATGGTATTTAATCCATCATTTCCCCCACTAAACTGGAGTACAACCATCACCTTATTTCCCGGCGGGACAAACGCATTTTTTTCAAACGCTTTTAAAAATTTCGGAATCATTAAGGAGGCTGTAGCAATAGAACCAATTTGTAAAAACTCTTTTCGTTTGAATAACATCTTTCTTAAATTAAACGTGATCGAATGGATGCGCTAATTATTCGCATTAAAATAGTAGTCGAAGAAGGTTGAAATGGATCCTTTAGCAAAGCTGGTATTCCGGCGTGCTCATCAATTGGACAATTGATGTTTTGATAAATGATTCCCTTGATTCATCATCAATATATCGCAGGAGAAGAGTAGAAGGAGGCCTTTTCTTCGATTGCAAAACGACCTTACTCACATTCTCAAGAAGTTCCGTACGGGACACATCTTTAAACACCTTTTCCACTCCCACCCAATCAATTTTATTTTGGGAAATTAGTTTTTTGGGGCCGGAGGAAACGCCCTCTTTTCCCATCATGACATCATCATCATCTTTGGGTTTTATTGAAAATTGATCGGCGTTTGTAAGTACCCTGGCGAGTCGCAAACGGGTCATTAACGTACTGCTGTCGATCCAATTCGTTCCACCAGGCCAACCGGCCACATTTGGCGGGTAAAATAAAACTTGTCCAAGTACGCGTTCAAAAACAAGTTGCGCTTCAGGTTTTTCAAGTTCCATTGGAATCAACCTTCGTATTCCCACTAATAATTCTACGGGTGATTTTATTCTATTGCCGATATTTTTATCGGAATAAAACCATTCAGAAGTAAAGATATTCTCCAACAATTTCAGTATATCATAATTCTGTTGATAAAACAAATGTGCAAGCGCAGCTACCTGTCCGGGATTGACCGTATCATTAACAAAAAAGCGATACACCTTTTCCGTGATGAATTTTGCTGTGGCTTTTTGTTCCAAAATAATATCTATGATATCATCTCCATCAAAGTTTCCTGTTTTTCCAAGGAAGGTTTTCTGACCGGTATCATGGAGATTTTTGCGGTCCACAAATTCTCCCCGCGCATTCGTGGCCCAGCCTGTAAAAGCTCTGGCTGCTTCTTTTACATCCTGTTCTGTATAATTTCCCCGGCCCATGGTAAATAATTCCATCACCTCCCGGGCAAAATTTTCATTCGGATGTTGCTTTTTATTTTGTTGATTATTTAGAAACAAAAGCATTGCCGGACTTTTACTAACACTCCGCAGCAGTGTTCCAAAATCCCCCAGCGCATTCGTGCGGATTTCATGCAGCATCTGTTGCTGGAAATAAATGTTGACCACCCGGCAGGCAAAATGCCCATGCCAGAAGAGACTCATTTTTTCTCTCAATTGACCTTCACTATTGATCATCTGGTTTAACCAGGTCAAATTCAGGCTTTTCAAATCTTGCGCAGATTGTCTTCTCCTGGCTTTTGCCTGTTCCTGTTTGTATTTTTCTGTGGCAACAATACCTTGAATTCCTTTGACCAAACCGTCTACGGGGTTAGAAGCGACATTCAAATAAACCGGTTTTTTGGAAGATGTTTCCTTTAAAAGTTTCCACAGATCATCGGGGGAAACTTTGGCTAACTGATTAGCATTTTCCACCATTGGGCCAAAGGCTGCCCGCCAAAGAAGATGCTGGTTTTTTAATTGGTTTGATGGCATAAGTTCTTATATACCTTTTGAGGATTTTACTCCGGTAA
>JBBSSE010000445.1:0-3011 GCA_038242375.1 Chitinophagales bacterium | reverse complement strand
TTCTGAAGATCCTCTATTTTTTCACAGCATAGCTGATCCATCACTTGTTTCAGTTGTATTTTTAAAATAGAGATTGTATGATCGGCACCTTCTTCACCTAATGCTGCCACACCGTACATAAACGTTCTACCCAAAAATGTAAATTCTGCTCCTGCGGCCATGGTTCTGGCGATATCCGGACCGGATCGCAATCCACTGTCCATCATTATTTTTATTTGTCCTGAATATTTATTGATAATTCTCTGCAGGGAATGAATAGACGATTGTCCCGCATCCAATTGCCTGCCACCATGATTGGAAACAGTAATCCCATCTATTCCTAAGCGGATACATTTTTCAACATCCACATCATTTACAATTCCCTTTAGAACCAGTTTCCCTTTCCACATATCCCTGATTTCTGCGACCTTTTGTTCATCCAGTCTGCCATTAAACGTTTTATTCATAAACAAACCAAGATGATGCATATTCATGCCTTTGGGCATATATGGTTTCATTACTTCAAAAGCCGGTTGTCCATGTATTAAAGTCCTGAGTGCCCAATTGGGCTTTGTCATGATCTGCAAAATATTATTCAGCGTCATGCGTGGAGGCATAGCCAGTCCGTTTCTTATTTCTTTAGGACGATAGCCAAAGGTGGGAACATCACTGAGAATGACCAAAACCGGGCAATGTTCGGCTGCTCTTTTTATAAGCTGATCCCGAAGAGTTTTTTCCGCAGGATGATATAATTGAAACCAGGCCCTACCTTCTGTGAGTTCACTGATTTTTTCAATGTTACTTGTACTAACCGTACTTAAGGTGAACGGAATATTATGTTTAAATGCGGCCTTCGCTAATATCTCGGGCGAGTTTGGCCAGATCAATCCCTGAAGCCCGACGGGTGCAATACCAAAGGGAGCATCATAAACATGTCCGAACAATTCCGTTCTCAGATCAGATTCCTGATGCGTTTTCAGGTATTGCGGAAGAAGTTCCAACTTCCGGATATCGGTCGTATTCTTAACAACATTTATTTCCTCATTACACCCGCCATCCAGATATTCAAAGGCAAATTTAGGAATCCGTTTCTTTGCTTTTTTTATAAGGTCTTCTACAGAAGGATACTTTGGGTTGTAGGACTGCTTCATTATAATGAATTTGATGAAAAATTATTTTTACCAAAAATACTAAAGAAACAATTTATCAATTTCAATTTCAATTATTTATTCCTGATTTTAAAATTTCACTCTTTACCGCCTAAAGCCTTCGCAGAGAATACCCGTGTACTCTTTATTTTATCAGACGGAAACGTTTTCCATAAAAATAGTTTTATATAAAATGAGGAATCAATATTATTTTAATCCGGTGAACGAAAAATAAATAATACCAGACCGGTCAGGTAGATTTTGCACATAACATGTATGCGTGGACGAAAGCAGCTTTGTAATAATAAACATTTATTTCTCCATCCGGGTAAGGTAAGTTCGCCCGCAGAGCTTGTCTTTTTTACAAACTATTTCCCTTTAGGACTCTTTGTATAGAATCTCTCTTTTTTCCTTCTTACTATAAAGTTCCCAATAAGATTCAGCAATCAGTTCCGGGTCAAAGAAAGTTCCGGACTTTACTATTCCACCAATAGTAACCGTGGCTACATGAATTCCAAAAGGTGCGAGTTCATCGGCAAGAGTAAAAGTCAAATTCCGCAATCCTGCCTTACTGATGGAGGCAGATGCCCTGGAAGCAACAGGATTTAATGCAAGCATCCCACCGGTAAAAAGAATGGTTCCCTTTTTACGTTCGATCATTCCCGGTATCACTTGCTGGGAGCTGATCAAAGCTCCGGCTACATTCACCTTAAAATCTTTTAATAAATCCTTTTCGTTTAAAACAGATGGATTACTGATACTATTGGAACCTGCATTGTAAACCAGGACTTCCGGTATTCCGTAGTCTGCTTTTATTTGATTAAAAGCTTCCGTAAGTGAGCCTGGTTCTGCTGCATCAGCAACAACTCCATACGCTTCTATATTTTTTTGCTTTAGTTCGGAAACCTGCACGTCCAGCGACTCCTTTCTTCTTGCAAGAAGAATCACTTTAAATCCATTACCACCAAATTTTCGCGCAATACCCACACTAACGCCCGGACCGGCACCAACAATGACTATTAAAGACTTATTCATTTTTAATTCCTCCTTTTATTTATATATTTCACAAAGTAAATCATTTCAAAAGAATTTGCTTTCAAAGAATAATGGCGGTCCGTCTGTTTTTCAGACTAAAAAAAACTCTACAGAAAATATTTTTTGATCATCGACTATTCATTTCAGGAAATCGTAACACCGCTTTTTGAAAAAGGAATCAAAAGGAAATAAACAATTGCAACCATTGTGGCCAGGGCAATGATTATAAAGGTTGTGGCCGCACCATATTCATACCAGATTATTCCGGTGGACGTGCTTGCCAACATGGTGCAAATACTTTGCAGGGCTGAAAAAGTACCAATTGCTGTAGCCGTATCTTTTTTATCGGAAATATTGGAGATCCAGGCTTTTGAAATTCCTTCTGTGGCAGATGCATAGATCCCATACAGAAAAAATAGCCCATAAAAGATAAAAATATTTGTGTTCAGAGCCATGCCGAAATAAACAAACGCAAACATAAGAAGGCCGGTAATAAAGATCCATTTCAGGCCAATCTTATCCGCCAGGATACCCACCGGAAAAGAAAATAACGCGTAAATAAGATTGTAAAAAATATACACGCCGATCACCATCGTATCATCCAAGCCTGATTGTTTCGCTTTTAAAAGCAGGAACACATCGGAACTATTAAAAAGAGCAAAGAAAAGAAGGCCGATCACTAATTTCCTATAATGCGGAGGGCTCACCTTCCAGTAATTAAGAAACGAAAAAAAAGAAATCCTTCCTTTTGGTTTTTCATTCGTGCGTTTTTTTTCTTTTAAATAGAAAGAAGCCAATACAGCGAATAGTCCCGGAATAAAAGCAATAAGAAAAAGAGTTTTGTAATGC
>JBBSSE010000444.1:0-3022 GCA_038242375.1 Chitinophagales bacterium | reverse complement strand
TTTTAGTCCATTTCGATTCAATTGGCCCCGGCGTATAATTTTTACTTAATTCCATATTTTTTTCAGAAAATTTATAGTTTGCAAATGTAATACAAAGATGGTTTAGTAACTTGCTAACTTCATTAGTAAAAAAGGACCTGATTTGAATTATGCGATTGTAGATATTGAAACAACAGGAGGATATGCCGCCTCCAACGGAATCACAGAAATAGCTGTGTTTATTTCTGATGGTAAACGTGTTGTAGAAGAGTTTCACACCTTGTTGAACCCTTATTATACCATACCGCGCTTTATAGAATCCCTTACGGGAATAACGAATGAAATGGTTGAATCTGAACCGGATTTTAAAGCGATTTCCGATGAGTTATTTGAATTACTGCACGATAAAATCTTTGTTGCTCATAATGTTAATTTTGATTATTCTTTTTTAAAGCATCATTTTCAACAGGCAGGTTATGCATTCGATTGTAAGAAATTATGCACCATTCGCATGAGCAGGCAAATTATTCCGGGCTTGCGTGGCTATGGCTTAGATAAGATTTGTCGTCATCTCGAAATTGATATTGCTGACAGGCACCGGGCCAGGGGCGACGCGGAAGCTACCGTTACTTTATTCCATCATTTATTAAAAAATGATCTGAACGACTGTGTCGGGAAAATGCTGAAAGCAAACAGTAAGGAACAATTTCTTCCACCAAATGTATCAGCAGAAGAGGTTAAGAAATTACCGCGTCTACCTGGTGTCTATTATTTCCATGATAAAAAAGGAAAACCGATTTATGTTGGTAAGGCGAATAATATTTTTAAACGCGTCAACAGTCATTTTTCAAATAATAAACCAAACAATCAAAAGCAGGAATTTTTAAAAAAGATCTATACTATTTCTTATAAAGAAACGGCCACAGAGCTGATGGCGTTCATTTTGGAAAGTACCGAGATCAGGAAGTTGTGGCCGGAGCAAAACCGTAGCCAGAAAAGATTTGAGCCAACCTATGCCATGTATCAATTTGTAGATGGAAAGGGTTTTATGCGTTTATGTATCGAAAAAAAGAAGCGGAATTTACCGTCTCTTTACTCGTTTAATCTTTTGGTGGAAGGGCATTCCTTACTTAAAAAAATGGTACGTAATTTTGACCTGTGTCCAAGATTATGTTTTCTACACGCAGAACATGTAAAATGCGCTTCTCTTCAGGAAACCAAATGCAACGGAGAGTGTGAAAACAAACAATTTGCAGAGGAATATAATTCTCGTGTTCTGGATTGCATCAATCATTTAAATAATGAACTTCCCTCTTTTGCATTATTGGATAAAGGACTCATAGAGGAGGAGCATAGTTGTTTTTTAATTGAAAAAGGAAAATTTTACGGAATGGGTTATTTGCCGCAGGATATTGCAATTAATGACATTGAAACTCTTAAATCTCACCTGACTGTTTATGCCGAAAATGATTACATCCGTGGATTAATCTATAAACATGCGGAGCAATATCCGTTTAAAAAAATAGATCTTAAGGAATTAAGCGGTTCAGCAGTTTGATAAAATAATTCCTCGTGATATATTCTCCTCCAAGCGATTTCAAGTGTTTGGTATATACCTGGCAATCGATCATTTCTACCCCTTGTTTTTTAAGATAATGGACCATTTTTATAAAGGCGAATTTGCTGGCATTGCTTTCTTTGGCAAACATGCTTTCTCCGAAGAAAACTTTCCCGATTCTAACGCCATAAAGACCACCAACCAATTCATTATTATGCCATGCCCCGGCACAGTGAGCATATCCTTGCTTAAATAATTCTGTATATGCCTCTTCAATAGAATCGGTGATCCACGTACCTGCGTCCTGCTGATTTGGCCTTGGAATATTTCTGCAATTATGAACGACCTCTTTAAAATTACTATCTACTTTAAATAGGAATGGACCACTATTTAAAATAGTTTTCATGCTGTGGCTTATTTTTACTTTAGCGGGAAAGAGAACAAATCTTGGATCCGGATGATGCCAGATGATGGGTTCGTCTTGATTGTACCAGGGAAAAGCTCCGAGACGATACGCTTTTAAAAGCGTTGGAACCTTTAAATTACTTCCAACAGCTAATATACCGGTAACACCAGTTGTATCCGGATCAGGAAAGTCTGAACTATCCTCAGGAAGAATAAAAAAAGGTATATCCATTAGCAGTCAGCTTTGTTATAAAACCAGAAGAAATTATTTTGCAGTAACCTGTTCTACTGTGGCACTGATACCACGATCAGTAATGGTATTGCACATTGGTTTTAAAGTATCGTAATCGCCATTTTTAACGCCGTATTTTCCTTTGGTATGAATAAACAGAGCGCATTGTTCCGCCTGTTCAGGTGTATGGCCGCAAACATCTATGAGAGTTTCTATCACCCAATCGAATGTATTTACCTCATCATTCCATACAACTAGTTGGAAATCACTTGCTTCTTCCGTCAGGACATCTGTTTCTTCCTGATCGGCATAATATGGTTTGTTTTCATTTATCATAATACAGATGCAAATTTACGTTTTTTAATAAATCTTTCAAAGTACCACCTGTTACATTTACGGTAAAGGACTTTTAGAGTGATTTTCTTTTTTTTGCATCAAAAACTAAACCTGAATGATTTTAAGAATGAAGGTGAATTGCTCAATGGCTGGATTGCTGAATTGCTGAATGGCTAAATTGCTCAATGACGGAATTGCTGTGGGATAATTTTCAAAACTACAGAGTTTATTTTTTCGGCTAATAAAGTAATTTAAAGAGAGAAAATCGTTCTCCTCCCGGAATAGAAACACAAATCAAAAAAGAATTATCTCCTTTTTCGATTAAGGAATAAATATATTTATCACCCACCTTACTTAAGTTTTTTCTGATCTCATTATTACTTTTAATGAATGTAAGTTCAAAGGTGGAATCATTCAGCCATTTCATATTCAGATGGGAATAAGAATCATCTTTAAACCGTTCCTTCCATTGCGAATCCTCAATCGATACATGTACCGAATCGCCATTTGGT
>JBBSSE010000443.1:0-3033 GCA_038242375.1 Chitinophagales bacterium | reverse complement strand
GGCTCTTGCAGTCTGAAGACCTGCCATTACAGTAGCTTCAATACACCCGGCGTTAAAACCATTATCTATCCAATCTCCGGTTATATACAAATTACCAAATGATGCCGTTTGATCTGTTTTAAGTCTAAAAGCCGAACTACCGGTAAAAGACATGACATATAACTCTGTCGGATCAATGTTCGCTCTAAAAAACTGCGCCTCAAACCTTGCCATTCCTTCACTATTCGATGTATCAATCAATTTACTAAAATCAAAACTGTTTTGACCGCGCCAAATGCCAGGCCATAAATGTGGTGTTAATTTTTGCAAATAATCCAGTGCAGCTTGTTTAGCTAATCCGGTTTGAGTATCCGGAAAAGCAGCATCTCCGAAATGTCCCTTTTGTGCATTCTCTAAAATTGTATTAGCCTGAGGTTGAGGCGTAGGACCGCAGAAATAAGAAATATTTTTGGGAGAAGAGCTTGCCGGCCAGTTCTCTCTATCAATTAAATCACTCATATCCGCCCATGTATCATAGGGTTCCTGGTAAGAGCCTAAAAGGGCAAGTCCATCTTTAGAATAAGGCCATTCCATCGTTTGAATAGAGGTGTTAAACCAAAGTTGAAATGCGATAGTGCTTACCGGTATTACCTGTTCAACCATTTTCTTCCAGGCATCATTCTGCGCGATCAGTTCTTTTGCCATAGTAGGTAAAGCCCCGATAGAAATACCTAAAATAACCAGGTCAAAATCCTGTCCCTTTTGTAGTATTTTTTCCTCAACAGGTTTCCAGGTAGAATAGTATGATTCAAGGTTGACATTTTGTGTGGAAATTTCATTTCCCTGGGCCAGCAGTTTAGTGTTGGGGAAGTTGGGCCAGCCAGGAAGATCATTTACAATAATTAAAGGATCGTAATCAGAAACACCTTGTGCAAGTGTAGCCTGAATGTCCATCGAAATGGTGCCTATATTATTTTGTGCATCCAAACCAAGATTTGTGATTTTACTAAAGAACTGGAATTTCACTCCTCTCTTTTGTAACACCTCGTACATTGGAGCAAAGATGGCATCACCCATACCGGCCATCATCCTATAATAAACATTTCCTTTAAAAGTAAGGCCCAATCTTAATAAACCCCTTAGTGCAGTACCGGCTTCAAAAGTGTATTGGTCTTTTCCTCCAAATACCAATCCGTAAACTGCCTGTACAATGGCAGAATCAACCGTAATCTGATTAGCACCATGAAGTGTAAGCCACTGTTTGTAATCATATTGATTGATAGTATCAAAGCCTTTCTCAATAATATTATCATCGATCATTCCCTTTACAGTGATCACTCCAAGATCTGCTAATATAAAATAACGGCGGAGATCATTTTCCACGTTTTCCAGCTTTTCTTTCATCGACTTAATCCAGGCCTTCAGATCATATAAAATATATTTTAAACCTGAATAATTTCTCATATCCGCCGCATTTGAAGCAGCAGTAAGAAGGATTTTACCAGGTTCTGTAAACATCGTTTTTTCGTCCACGAGGAATTGATTATATTTTTCTTTATAATAATCAAGGTCGCCATTATTCTTTTGCGTAAACAATTCTACATGTACAGCCGGTGAAGCATTTTGGGTAAACTCTTCGTGTTGCTGACAAATCCAATCTACAATCCGGATAATATATCCTTCAATTGTGGGAGGAGGTGTAGTATCTCCCGGGGTGAGATTATTTGACCTTATTTTAAATGGCCAATGCAACCATTTACCATTTATTAATTCCTCCAGGCAAATAAAATCGTCGCCAGTGAATGCTTCTTGCCAGGTGGATAATGGCGTACCCGACGGACGGTTATTATCTTCATATACCTGTTGAATAACCTTAAACGCGTTATCATAAAATCCAAACCACAAATGAAGGCCGTGTTCTTCAATCCGGTCACCTTCCGCAATATTGCGTCCACTAGCTCCTTTACCTCCTAATCTCCATCCTATTTGATACACGGTAATATCGTATTTGTTTTTCCAGTCGGGATCGGAGGTTAATTGGTAAACAGAAGTTAGAGAACCCATTCCTCCTCCCAGGACGGCTATTTTTTGCACAGGCATATACCTAAAATTTTATAAAATGTATGTAGGAAAGCTTCCAATCATAATCCATTAAAAATGCACCCAATGGATTTTCCGTGATTGGCGGTGAATTGATTAGCCCGGGAGGTAAAAAAGTAGAGGAGAGATTATTTATATCGATTTCTGCAGGAGCAATATCTGTATTATTCAATAAGATCTCGTAAATGGAACTAACATATCCATAAGGCCCATGTTCAATTACGGGCAATTGCAAAATGGGCGTAATTTTCTGAAAATTAGCAATTGATTTACCTGGTTGTTTCAACCCGGTCAATTTTGTTAAACCAGATAACAAACATGTATCAGAAGAAAATTTTGAAATCGTAAAGTCACTTGGCTGTACCGAAAAATCTGCCATTTCCTTATTAAATTCCCAAAAAATTCTTCCCCCTAAAACTGCCGCCAGGCTGTTTAAATATAAAACCGGTAAATAACAATAAGGACCATCGCTTTGATGTGGAGAATCTTTAAACTGAACATACGGCAACATCACAATAAATTCGTAATAGTTCAGATTTATTCCAAAATCCGGTGAGGCAGCAAGACTTTCAAGGTTTGCATTCGTTTCCAACCAGGTGTTATTGAACATGATCAATAATGGATGTTGTCCCGGGGGCGTATATGGCTGCGGAGCCAATTCCAGTTCCGGTAGAAGCAAAGATTGTAAGAAATTTTCAGATGTGCTGAAAAAGGCAAACAATCCTTTGCAATGACCTGTCAATGGGTATTCTTGAAGGAGTAAAAATCTCTGTTGGTCTTCGTTGTCAGAAAGCATATAAAATATATTTTCTTTGTTTTCAAGAAACTATTTCACCCTGATATTGAATTCAAAAAGAGAATCAAAGAAATTGGATATTTACGATAGTAAAATTACGGATATTTTATGCGCTCATTGAATTAATTTGGCCTTTCATAAGTCGTTACGCCCCTTGC
>JBBSSE010000442.1:0-3035 GCA_038242375.1 Chitinophagales bacterium | reverse complement strand
TATTACATTTTTCAATTAATTCGGAAATATATTTCTTATTCCAATCATTTTCTTTAAGAACATTGGATTATCAAAGGCTATCCGAAATATACTTCTGATATGTTGGCTACTGATTACCTATCATCATAATGAGTTTTTATATTTTCCTCAATCCTTTTTTATTCCATTGTTTATGCCAAAGGTTAACAATTTTTAAATTAAGAATACTGCTAAATAATATTGATGAATAACTATTATGTTTGAACAACACGCAACAGCATATTCCATGTTGAAGCTGCGAAGTGGTCTCGTGCCAATTGTACAAGTAAGTTCCAACATTGCTCAAAGGGTTATTATGATTGGATTAGAGTGGTTTATTGTCGCGGCGGGAATCCGACTATTTTATAGATTGGAATTATTCTCTTTGCTGCCTCCACCCTATTTTCCGTCATTACGTTACCGGTAGAGTTCGATGCTTCTTTCAGGGCTTTGAAATGGCTGAATTCTACACATTTGATGTATGGACAGGAACATGAAAAAGCAAAAGATGCTTTAAATGGGCAGTACTTACCTATGTAGTAGCAGCCCTCTCTTCTATCGCAATGCTGGTTCAGTATATCTTAATTTATAACGACAGAAGATAATTATTCTCTCACCAATTCTTTTCTTTTTTCACCGATCTGCTGCCGCCACATGGCATAATAAAGCCCCATTTGCCCAAGAAGCGATTCATGATCTCCGATTTCCACTACCTTGCCTTTTTCCAGAACGTAGATTCTATCAGCATGCATAATCGTACTCAAACGGTGTGCGATTAAAATGGTGATCTGAACCCGTTTGCTGGATACATCTTTGATGGTATTGGTAATATCTTCTTCCGTTAAAGAATCGAGGGAAGAAGTCGCTTCGTCAAAAATGAGCAAATGTGGTTTCCGCAACAATGCGCGTGCAATAGATATCCGTTGTTTTTCTCCACCGGATATTTTAACTCCACCCTCCCCTATCACCGTTTCGATTCCCTTTTCGGCCCGGTCTAAAATATGGTATGCGGAGGCTTTTTTCAGGGCTTCAATAATGTCATCGTCAGATGCCTGTGGATTCACAAACAACAGGTTTTCTTTGATCGTTCCGGCAAACAGTTGTGTGTCCTGCGTTACAAAACCAATTTGTGTTCTAAGTGTATCAAAATCAATTTCCTCCCGTGAAATATTATTGTATAATATTTCTCCTTCCTGCGGTGCGTATAAGCCGACCAGCATTTTTACAAGAGTTGATTTTCCGGCACCGGATGGTCCCACAAAAGCAATGGTTTCGCCCCGTTCCACTTCAAAATTGATCCCGTCTATAGACGGAAACTGGGCTGATTTATGTTTGAATATAACGTCTTTAAATTCCAGTTTATGAATGCTGCCGAGGTTTGCCGGGTGGTCAGGTTTTACTTCCGGTTTTTTACTCATCAGGTTTTCAAAATTGCTTAAGGAAGCTTCGGCTTCCCTATAAGAAATAATAATATCCCCGATCTGTTGTAAAGGACCGAAAATGAAAAAGGAATAAAGCGTTAGGGTCATTAATTGACCCGGAGTTATCGTGTCTTTGAAAATGAGCCAGAGTAAAATAAACATGATACACTGGCGGATGAAATTTACAAATGTGCCCTGGATAAAACTAAGTGTCCGGATGCTCTTAACTTTCTCCAGTTCAAGGCCCAGGATTTTATAAGTATTTTTGTTTAATCTATTTACTTCCTGGTTTGTAAGCCCAAGGCTTTTTACCAATTCGATGTTTCTTAAAGATTCAGTTGTTGTACCGGCAAGTGTATTTGTTTCACGCACAATCCTTTTTTGAACAACCTTAATTTTCCGGCTAAGGAAACTGGAAATCACGGATAATATGACGATACCACCTACATACACCGGCATGATAGACCAGTGGAGGGAAAATGAATACACCGTAATAAATACAACTCCCACGAGGATCCCGAAAAGTATATTATTAAATGAAATAATAAATTTTTCTGTGTCCGTCCGTACCCTCGTTAATATGGATAGAGTTTCTCCGCTACTTTGATCTTCAAAATCCTGGAAAGGCATTTTCATTGAATGACGAAGGCCGTCGGTAAACATCCGCGCGCCAAATTTCTGAACCACTACATTTCCAAAATAATCCTGGAAAGCTTTGGCAATCCGGGAAACCATCGCCACGCCAATCATCATACCAAGGTAGCCTAATATACCCCAAATAAATTCATTCTGAGTTCTGTCCCCCTCATGAGGATTGGTAACAAATTTGTCAAATATTTTACCAAAGATCAATGGGTCAAGCATGGAAAAAACCTGGTTAATGGTGGCAAGGAAAAGCGTTAATGCCATCAACCATTTGTAGGGTTTCAAATACGAAATCAAAATTCTCATGCTGCAAAAATAGGATATTCAAAAAGGCATAGGGCTAAATTAAAATTATAGCAAAGGTTTACCAAATATTCTTCAACTCCGAACTCCAAACTCCAAACTCCGAACTTTGAACTCCGAACTATAAACTGGTTAATTACAATCATATTTGGCTTTCCTCCTTTCAACATTTAATTTTGTGCTCCGTTTTGGCAATCATTTATAAAACCCGTTAATGGGAAAAGAAGATTTTTTGAGTAGTGGAATACCTGTTTCCATAGGATTAAAACCTACTCTTGAGGCAGAAAATATCCGTACGCAAATTCCCCAGGATAAAAAAAGACTGCTCACTATTGCTTTATTGGCGATACTCATAGGTGCTTCAATCAGTGTTATCGCTAAATTGTTGATGGGACTACTTTACCTCATCACGCATCTGTCTTTTTTTGGAAAAATTGGCTTTGATCACGTAACCCCCATTGGAAACCCACTGGGTATTTGGGTGATTTTTATTCCCGCAATTGGTGGAGTGATCGTAGGACTGATGGCTTTATACGGATCTAAAGCCATACGTGGGCACGGTATACCGGAAGCAATGGAACAAATACTAACCAATAAAAGTAAAATAAAACCATCCATTACTTATTTAAAACCCATTTCATCCGCCAT